>NZ_JACSOE010000005.1:0-107682 GCF_014349115.1 Alteromonas sp. BZK5
CTGCTTGTTTCTTTGACGAGAAGAGCGTACCACTTTTAGCAGTTGGCCTCCTCTTCTACACCTTTCCATGAATGTCGCACTTATTATCTGAAATCGGGAGTAATAAACGTTTTCCATTGCTATTCAAAAGCTCTAGGCAGTTTCCGGCAAAACTATTCACTTGTTCTTCGCTAATTTCAATGACGTTTTTACCTGTCTCCTTAAGTGTTGAAAGCACCACATTTTTGTCGCTTTCTTCTATCATGCTAGTAGCAACAATGGCAAAATCACTGCCCACACACATCATTACGTTGGTGTGGTAAATCGCCGTACCAGCAGTATCAAAGGCGCTAAAACATATAGGCGTTAAACCAATAGCTTTACACGCCGACATTACAGCTCTCTTATTGGCTCGTTGGGATAGGCAAACATAGGCTAGCGCGTTTACATGGTCGATCACCATAGCCCCTGTACCTTCAACAATATCTCCGTCTTCTTCAAGGAAAGATAAATCTTTAGCTTGCTGTACGATATAGTGTTGCTGCAGATAACTGACAATATCGTCACGACGCTCCGCTCGGCGGTTTTCACAGTACATAGGGTAGGTGACAAGCAAACCGTTGGGATGTGTACTTAACCAATTATTTGGAAATACGGCATCGGGCGTGTTTTTCCTTTCTGTTTCAAACACCTCTACCGTTATGTGGTTCATACGTAAAGTGCGAACCATCTCATCAAATTCCGCACACGCATTCTTTGATATTTCCGCTCTATTTCTTCCCGTCGATACAAGGGGCTTCTGAAAACTATTGTCTTTGGCTGTTTGTTCATTGGGGCGAAAGGCACAGGGGCGTACCATTAAAACGGAATTTGGTGTAGTTGATCGTGAGTTTTTGATGTGACTGGCTTGCATATAACGTCCTACAGCCCTTAGCTGAAATATTTCCACTGAAAAGAGCGTGTATTTTATTCTCTGGCGAATTCACTTAACCATGCTCAAGGTGTTGCAAGTTGTTATTTAGTTTAAGCATAATGCTCAATTGTTTTATCATTATGCTTTTCGCTAATTAGTCTTGGATAATGCGTTAATGACTCGACGATTCATTTATCTATTGGGAAAACGACCATGTATGTAGATTTAGATGCGAAAGATCGCGAGATTCTCGATATATTGAAGCGCGATGCGCGAACACCTGTAACCGTGTTAGCTGAAGTCCTCTCGTTATCGCGAAATACGGTGCAAAAACGAATCGACAGGTTAGTAAATTCGGGGGTGATCGACGGTTTTACTATTCGTGTTAACGAGCAGCTGCAACCAGACAAAATAAAAGCTCTTATGTCAGTCGAGCTTGAAGGGCTTAGTACAACACAGCTTATTAGTAAGCTTAGGCAGGTGAATGGTGTTGAGCGGTTTCATACTACAAACGGAAATTGGGATTTACTTATTGTTATAACCGCCGAAAGTCTCGCGCACTTAGATGGCATTTTAAAAGAAGTGCGCGGCGTTAAAGGCGTGCTTAATAGTGAGACGAGTATTATTCTGTCTACTACTGAAAAATAGTGTGTACGCCTTATCAGTCTTAGCAGCTATTGTCGCCATTTATCCATCGATTTACATCATCACTTAAATTTAAGTCTGTGCCCAAGTTAAACTCACCTTCTCGAACGGATACCTCGCTGCCGTAGGTTGAGTGGGTAACGGTGACGTGTAAAAAAGGATATTGCGGGGTGCTCCCTTCTTTACGACTGGCCATGAGTTTGTAGCCGTTTTGTATTGTGTACGTGTTTACGACTATATCGCTATGGATTGGCTGATGCAGTGTGGACCAGCATCGGTTTGCATTGTATTCAATGCGCTCAACTATTTTTTCAGGTTCTTGGTTGGTGGAAATAGAAGAGGTCGGCAAGATCACCATGCAGCCTGAAGCAAATGCCGCTATACAAATTACCAGTATTGCGTGGTTAAATGAGCGGCTGAACAGAATACTGGCTAGCGTTCACCTTGACTCTACCACTTTGCAAATTAATTAAATTTCGGGCTTGCCAGTGGGGATGGCCGATTCTTTTTCGGTGAGATGTGACTTCCAACGCTGCTGTGCAACGTGCGCTTTTACCAGTTCTAAGCATTCGTTTACAACGTTAAGTACTTCTTTATCAAGTGCATCGGCGGTAGGGGTATAGTCGTGCATGCCGACTGAAATGAAATGGTCGATGCGCTCTGCGTCTAAGTCGCTTAACAGATTAACTAGCGATGTGGTCACGATATCGGTGACTGACTCTTCCAACGTATTCTCAATGGTTTTGCCGATAACAGGTAGGTAATGCAGGGAAGAAACTTGTGCATTACTTCTCACCGCTTTACCCACGCTCTTGCGCACGTGCTCCCGTATCACCTCGCCGTGCTCTTCGCTTTGAATTGACTGGCCTAAATGGTTGATAACGCCAGCCATCCATTGGGTAATGACAGGACGGCGGGGGGCCAGTACCTGTGCGTTGATATCGTCTAATAAAGGCGAACCTGCTGAGATGTCTTTTTGCGCATCGCTGAGCACTTTTACAACAATTCGGTCGCTTAACTCTTCGACAAATACATCGTAGTAAAACGCAAAAAAGCGAAAGACCGCGGTTTGATTTAAGTCGATGATTTCGAATTTGTGCAGGCGGTGCAAAATAGAAAATATGCGTAAGAAACGAAATAGGCGGGTAGGTCCAGTAGGGATTAGACCTATGATATCGTACCAATGCAAAAACGGAAAAAAGTACCAGCGTAAGTGTTCTTTACGCACAATAGCTACAACCCACCGGAAGCAAAATTCGCTGAAGAAAATGGCGATAAACACCAAGTCGACCAACAGAAAGTTGTTGTGAACGGGATCGTAAGCACTAAGAAAAGCGGGAAAATACGTGCCCAATAGACCATAGACAAAGTCGGTGGCGTATAAGGCATCGAAAATGAGCCATGTTAGGTTTACAAAAAGTATACCTAACATGACTAAATCTAAGATTAACCAAGGAGTTTCATGACTGTTTCGCAAATTTTCTCGGTTAATTCTTAGCATTTCCTTATCCTGTATTCTGACTTAAAGCGTAACGTAAATGCAGTTAGGCATGAACAGTATTGAACTTTAAGTATTAAAGGTTAGCTTGATGCGTTTAACCTTGTTACGTCTACATAAAGTTTTAGCTTCTGACCAGGTTGTAAATAGCGCTTGGTATTAAGTGAATTCCACTTGCCTATGTCGCTTACTCTAACATTGAACTTGCTGGCTATACGAGACAACGAATCGCCATTTCTTACTGTGTAGGTCACTTTTTTGGTAACACCGTCTTGCGCTTTACCTTCCTGCCAGATAACTAAGGTTTTGCCAGGGTGAAGCATATCGCCAGGGGCCATACCGTTCCATTTAGCTAACTGTTTAGTGCCTATATTGTACTTACGGGCAATATCCCAAAGCGTATCACCAGATTGTACGGTATGACGTACTTTTTGCTTAGACGTGTTGCCGTTCTGCAAGCTGGCTAGACGCTGTTCCTGAGATAATGTGTAGCTGTCCAGTTCTTGAAGTGCTACTGGTACCATTATCGCTTGACCCACGCGGATCATGGACGAGTCTAGCTCATTCACTTTTTTAAGAACTTTCACGGTGGTGTGATACTGCTTTGCGATTTTACCTAAACTGTCGCCGGGCTTCACCGAGTGGCGCACCCAGTTCAATCGCTCTTTTTGATCAATTTTAGCCAGTGCTTGAGAGAACGCGGCAGCCTTATCAAGGGGAAGTATTAATCTATGTGGTCCTTCTGGCGACGTTGCCCAACGGTTGAACCCTGGGTTTAACCCGTGTAGTTCTTTTAAAGACATACCAGCAAGTTCGGCGGCAAACGCTAAATCGACCTGTGAGCCGATATCAACCACTTCGATAACCGCTACATTCTCAACTTCAGGCCACGCATACGCATATTCATCTTTATTTTTTAGAATATCAGCCAGCGCAAGCAATTTAGGCACGTAAGCACGTGTCTCTTTGGGTAAATTTAAGTTCCAAAAGTCGGTAGGTTTACCCGCGCGTTTGTTAGCTTTAATAGCCCTTTGAACGCGGCCTTCGCCACTATTATAGGCGGCAAGTGCGTGCAGCCAATTACCATCGAACATTTCGTTTAGATAGGTTAGATAGTCAAGTGCACCTTGAGTAGACGCAACAACATCTCGACGTCCGTCATACCACCAATTCTGTTGCATACCAAAGCGCTTGCCTGTGCCAGGAATAAACTGCCACATACCAGCCGCTCGGCCATGGGAATAAGCAAAGGGATCAAAAGCACTTTCTACTATTGGTAAAAGCACAAGCTCCATCGGCATGTGGCGCTTTTCAATTTCTTCGGTAATGTAATAAAGAAAAGGCTTGGCGCGTTTTACAACGCGAGCCATATACTCTGGGTGCTTCAGGTACCATTTACGCTGTGCGCTAATGCGTTTGTCGTCAGGGATAGGTAAGGCGAAATTCGCACTTGCACGTTCCCATACGTCAGTAACGACCGCCTGCGTATGCATATCCGGTGTATCGGTAAGCTCAGCGCCTTCTTCTAGCGTATCATCATTGGGGTGAACAACATCAATAACGCCGTCTCTTGCAATTTCACAATCAGAAATGGCTTCTTCGTTGTTATGAATTTCACTGCACGCTTCTAGTGAAGCGGTTTCGTTACTTTCTAATTGTGCATTGTCGTTATTATTATCGGTTAACTGACAACCCGTTAAACCTAGCGCCAATATCAGTGGCGACAGTGGGAAAAACTTCAACTGCATATATGAAGAAACCTCGTGGAGCACTGCAAACCGACTATGTTACGATAATCGGCTTACTTTTGCATCAAAACTCATCTTTCCAGCGGCGAACTGCAGCAAATACCGCTACATCGTCAGCCAGGTTATTTTCGCAATAGGCTTCGGCAGCAGTTTTCACAGAAAGTTCATGAGCCCGTAAAAATGGGTTTATGTTTTTTTGCTCTTTGAGATTACTTGGTAGTGTAGGCTGACCTTGAGCGCGTTTTTCTGCCACCCACTGTGCGTAGTCACACAGCGCTTTATTGTCTGGCTCTACGGCTAAAGCAAACTGGACGTTAGCCTGAGTATACTCATGTGTACAGAACACTTTCGTGGTGTCGGGCAGTCGCTTTAACTTATTCAGTGAATGATGCATTTGCTCTGGCGAACCTTCAAACAATCGTCCGCAACCTGCTGAAAATAACGTGTCGCCGCAAAACAATGCGCCATGCCCGAAGAAAGCAATGTGATCAAGGGTATGACCTGGCACTTCCATTACTTGCAGCGCCATTTTAAAAACAGGTAGCGAGACAGTATCGCCTTGAGAAACAGATTTAGTTATTCCTCTTATGTGATTGCCTCTTGGGCCAATAACTGGCAAATCTGGTACTGCAGATACTAATTTAGCAATACCACCTGTGTGGTCTCTGTGGTGATGAGTGATGAGAACTGCGCTCAGCGTTAAGCCTTTGGCTTTAATAAAGGCCAACACTGGCTCAGCATCACCTGGGTCGACAACAATAGCGCTACTCTCGTTATAAATACACCAAATGTAATTGTCGGTAAAAGCGGGAATAGGATGAATGGCTACGCCTGAAGGAAGTGTTTCTGCCGTCATAAGAGTACCTGCTTGTGTAGGTAGAATTATGCGTTACTATAGGGACTTGTGAAGAGCAGAGCAACCTAAGAGCGCGCAGTGTTAATGAGATCGGCGTTTAAAGCCAAACCGCCACGCTACCCTACAAATTGGAATGATTTCCCCGCCGGAGAGCACATTCGACATGCGGTCAATGCAGTTTGTAGCGATTATGCTGAGCGAATTTTTGGGTATCACTTTGCCAAACTAGGCTCGCTAAGTGCCGATTTAAATCTCGATACCAGCCCAATTCGACACCACATCAATCACGTTCCGTTTAATGACCTAGCTAGCGAGCAGCCACACCACAATGAAGCGAAAGAGGGCTTTCCCAATCACAATGCATCGGGTATATCGTTAGGCGGTGATAAACGCGAACCGAAAATAAGTAGAGAAAACACGGTAGTGGGGCAGTCGCACTGCTTACCCTTCGCCGAAAACAGCATTGATGGCTTTCTACTTGCTAATGAATTAGATTTTGCGCAAGACCCTCACGAAATATTAAGAGAAGTAGACCGCGTTATTACACAAAACGGTTATGTGATCGTAAGTGGCTTTAACCCCTTAAGCCTCGCCGGCATTGCCAAATTTCTACCTGTTAAGCGCGGAAATATCCTACACGATGCACGCTTTTTTACGTCCTATCGCATTAAAGATTGGCTTCAGCTGCTGGGATTTGAAATTGTTGAACAACGTCAAGTGATGTTTTCAACGCTCTTTTTTCAACAAAAATGGAAAGGGGCGGTTAAGCTTCAAGACTATTTAGCATCTTATTTGCCATGGTGCAGTGCGGTGTACGTAATACTCGCGAAAAAGCGGGTTATACCCATGACCGCAATAAAACCCAAACGCAATTTGAAGCCGCGTTTTTCGGCGGTGGGCGCCAGTGTAAGGACCTCTACGATGAATCGCACGCTGCGCTAGTATTGTTAATGTGTATGCCATGTGCAAAGAGAGCACGCCACGCTCTTAACTTAGAAGCAGTGACAGGCGCAAACCACCTTCTAAATTTACCAAGATGTTGTACTAAAACGGATGGCTTTCGCGTTTTTTCGCAAGTTTGAAAGGGGAATAGGAGATAGCATAGACTGCTACCTCCTAACTGAGACGTTAGTCGTTACTCGTTTTATAGAGGTGCACATCTCGCTGTGGATATGGGATGCTAATACCTTCTTCATCAAAAGCTTTTTTAACTTTTTCCTGCATATCCCAGTAGTAAGGCCACAAGTCATCTGTGGCGACCCACGGTCTAAACATCAGATCGACTGAGTTATCGCCTAATCCGCCTACACAAATTCTTGGTGCAGGGTCGGTTAACGAGCGCTCATCTTCTTCAAACAGACGCTGCAACACCTTCTTTGCTTTATCGATATCGTCATCGTAGCCTATACCAAATGTCATGTCGCAACGGCGTTTATCATATACGCTAACGTTAATTAACGTAGCATTAGACAGGCTGCCATTGGGAATAACTATGCGCTTATTGTCAAAAGTGTTAAGTACAGTATAAAGAATTTGTATCTCTGACACTGAGCCTAAATGACCCTCTGCTTCAATGGTGTCACCCACTTTAAAGGGTTTAAAAATCAGTATTAGCACACCGCCAGCAAAGTTCGCCAGGCTGCCTTGTAATGCCAGACCAATGGCCAAACCTGCTGCACCTACGACGGCAATAAATGAGGTGGTTTCAATGCCTATCATTGAGGCAACTGAAATCAACAGCATTACTTTTAGCACCGCACTGATAAGTCCGCACAGAAACTTATTTAACGTGGGATCCTTTTTACCTAGCCGATGATCTAATAGGTTTACAAAACGATTCACTAACCAGAGACCCACCACCAAAGTAAGAATAGCCAACAACAATTTGGGGGTGTAAGTCATCACCAGTGATATAGCTTTTTCGGTTAATTCCGATAAATCGATATTAGTCCCGAAGAAATCTTCCATAAATACCTCTTTTATTAATTAACCACGTTGATTACGTTAAAAAAAGAGGGTTAGATCGCCTTGAATCAAACCGAACGGAACTGCGCTGTGTTTTGACAAGAATTTTCTAGCCGATTTGCCTTAGGCAGATAAGGTTAGTGAGTGGGTAAGTAATTAGTGAGTGAGGAGTGTAGGATGATAAGGCTTATTAGCATACCAAGTTACGTGCTTGCACCTTGATTCTGGTTATATGATTTTTGCTTTATAAATCTAAGCGCCGCTTTGACCGCCCAATAAAAAGGTGACATCCCGTCGCGTTATAGCGCTGAATGTCACCTTACTTTTAAGGGGGCGCTTTACAGCTTACTTAACACGCATACCCGGCTTTGCACCTTCGTGCGGCTCAAGAATGTATAGCTCGTCGCCACCAGGGCCCGCGGCTAATACCATGCCTTCACTCATGCCAAAACGCATTTTACGAGGGGCGAGGTTCGCTACCATTACCGTATGTTTACCGATTAGGGCTTCAGGCGAGTAGGCCGACTTAATACCTGCAAAAACTTGTTTAGTTTCGCCACCTAAATCTAGCTCTAAACGTAAAAGTTTGTCAGCTTTCTCTACGTGTTCAGCTTTAGCAATACGTGCAATACGTAAATCTACCTTGGCGAACTCATCAAACAAGATAGTGTCGCTAATAGGGTCTTTAGCAAGCGGGCTGTCTGGGTCGATAGCCGGTGCTGCTGGCGCTAGGCTTTCTTTTGAATCTTCAACCATGGCGTCGATTTTCTCCATTTCTACACGCTGCATCATCGGCTTAAATTTGTTGATGGCGTGGCCTTTCAATAGGGTTTGCAGTGAATTCCAGTCGAACTTGTCGTTTAGGAATTCTTCTGCTTTTTCTGCAAGTACTGGCAGTACAGGCTTCAAGTAAATCACCAACAGACGGAACATGTTAATACCTAGCGAGCACACATCGTGTGTGAACTGCTGCTTAGCCTCGTCTTTAATGGTTACCCAAGGTGCGTTGTTGTCGATGAACTGGTTTGCTTTGTCAGCAAGGGCCATAATCTCGCGCACGGCTTGGTGGTACTTACGCTTCTCAAATAGTGCAGCAATGCTTTCAGATGCGTTTTGGAACTCTGCAATAAGCTCTGGCTCAATCACATTGTCAGACAATTTGCCGTCGAAACGCTTAGTGATAAAGCTTGCACAGCGGCTTGCAATGTTAACCACTTTACCTACCAAGTCTGAATTCACCTTTTGTGCGAAGTCAGTAAAGTTAAGGTCGATGTCGGTAACACCGTCGCCCAACTTAGACGCAAAGTAGTAACGCAGATATTCTGGGTTCAGATGGTCAAGGTAAGTACGGCCTTTAATAAACGTACCGCGCGATTTTGACATTTTCGCGCCGTTTACGGTTACGAAACCGTGAATATTTACACCAGTGGGCTTACGGTATCCCGCGCCTTCTAGCATGGCAGGCCAGAACAGGCAGTGGAAGTAGGTAATATCTTTACCAATAAAGTGATAAAGCTCAGCGTCTGAGTCTGCTTTCCAGAAATCATCAAACTCTAAGTTGTTTTGGTCGCAGAAGTTTTTGAAACTTGCCATGTAGCCAACCGGCGCATCTACCCACACGTAGAAGAACTTGTTCGGCGCACCTGGAATTTCAAAGCCGAAGTAAGGCGCGTCACGGCTGATGTCCCACTGTTGAAGACCTTCAGTAAACCATTCTTGCAGCTTGTTAGCCATTTCTTCCTGCAGGGCACCTGAGCGGATCCACTCTTTTAACATGCCTTCAAATTTTGGCAGGTCAAAGAAGAAGTGCTCAGACTCACGTAGCACTGGTGTAGCACCCGATACAACGCTGCGCGGGTTCTTTACTTCTGTTGGGCTATACGTTGCGCCACATACGTCACAGCTGTCGCCGTTTTGATCTTCTGCACCACAGCTAGGGCAGGTACCCTTAACGAAACGGTCTGGCAAGAACATTTCTTTTTCAGGGTCGAACAGCTGATTAATGGTGCGCTTGCTGATGTAACCCGCATTATCCAAACGGGTGTAAATTTCTTCACACAGCGCCTTGTTTTCTGGCGAATGGGTTACATAGTAGTTGTCGTAATCTACGTGAAAATCAACAAGGTCTTGGTGATGTTCAGCACGCGTTCTTGCTACCATTTCTTCTGGTGTAATGCCAAGCTCTTGGGCTTTAAGCATAACCGGCGTACCGTGTGCATCGTCGGCGCAAACACTGTAACATTCGTTTCCGCGAAGGCGCTGAAAACGAGTCCAGATGTCGGTTTGAATGTGTTCTAGCAAATGACCTAAGTGAATAGAGCCATTTGCGTATGGCAACGCACTGGTTACCAGAATTCGGCGTTTTTCTGACATAATGACGTTATTGATTCTTTGCGTTTCAAAATGGCTGCAAATACTAGCGGAAAACCGCGTTTTTTGCATTACGTAATTCACACAATTCTACTACTAGTAAGGCATTTTATGTTCTTTTCTCGCAAAGCAGAGCCGGCAACTCAAAAAGTTGCTGTAATTTTGGCCAAGTATTTTTCGTTAGATGTTGAAGATACCTTGCCATGGTGTGCTTTTAGCCAGCCAGAAAATGAAGATGCCGGTGTAACAGTTACTTTGCCGTTTTGTATTGCTACACAGCTAGACGCGCTTAAACAACAAGTGCTTAACCAGCTAAAAGGGAAGCTTGGCGATGAGCTGCTTACGTTTAAACAAAACGTAGCGAGTGGAGAAACTGAAGTAGCACCTGTCACCAACATTAAAAACATCATAGCAGTGGCTTCAGGCAAGGGCGGTGTAGGTAAGTCGACAACCAGTATTAATTTAGCGTTTGCGCTTATGCAAGAAGGCGCGAAAGTTGGGATTTTAGATGCCGATATTTATGGGCCGTCTATTCCCATTATGTTGGGCAACCCCGATGCACATCCTGAAAGCGAAGATAATAAGCACATGCAGCCCCTTATGTCACATGGGCTGGTGGCGAACTCAATTGGTTATTTAGTGCCTCAAGAAGATGCGGCGGTATGGCGAGGGCCGATGGCAAGCAGGGCGTTAAAGCAGTTGCTAGATGAAACCCTATGGCCCGTGCTGGACTACTTAATTGTAGATATGCCACCGGGTACCGGCGATATCCAACTGACGATGGCGCAACAAGTACCGCTGACTGCTTCAGTGGTCGTTACAACGCCGCAGGACTTAGCACTAGCCGACGCTCAAAAAGGCATAAGTATGTTTGAAAAAGTGAACGTACCTGTATTAGGGCTTATTGAAAACATGAGTTATTACCAGTGCAGAGCCTGTGGTACCAAAGACTATGTGTTTTCAAAAGACGGGGGCGAGGCGCTTGCTGAACGCCACGGACTGCCACTTTTAGGTCAGCTACCGCTTGATATCCATATTCGCGAGCATGGCGATGCCGGCACGCCTTTGTTAATTACCTCGCCCGAAAGTGCATTGAGTGAAAGTTATCGCGAGGCTGCTCGCGCTCTGTCTATGCAATTGGCCCTTACTGTTGCGCCACGCAAAGGGGTAGTAAAACACATTAAGGGCAACCCTATTGGCATTGTTGGTAAAGAGTAACTAGCTTGAAATATCTAGGTAACAAATATCAGGAATGCCCGACGGATAGGTAAATTCAGACAGGTGTAGTAAAGGTGAATTATAGCCAGGTTCGATTGCTTAAATTTAAAATTTGATAAAACTATACAAAAATTGCGCAAAAGCAGATAAAACAAGCCTTTGAGCAGTTGAATGCATGCGGCGACATACGCATAATAGCGGCCTAACGAAATGAGGAATACACCATGCGCTTGTGCGACCGCGATATCTACCAACATCTGCAAGATGGAAAAATTAAAATTGACCCTACACCCAGCTACGATCAAATAAGTGGTGTAACGGTAGATATCCGCCTAGGTAATAAATTTCGCGTGTTTGAAGATCACCAAGCGCCGTTTATCGATTTAAGTGGGCCGAAAGCACAGGTTCAAGAAGCGCTTGACCATGTTATGAGCGATGAAATTGAACTAGAAGAGGGTAAAGCCTTCTTTCTACACCCCGGGGAACTGGCGCTTGCTATTACCCACGAGTCAGTAACTTTGCCTGACAACATCGTAGGTTGGTTAGACGGGCGTTCTTCGCTTGCGCGTTTGGGCTTAATGGTTCACGTGACCGCGCATCGAATAGATCCAGGTTGGTCGGGCAACATCGTTCTTGAGTTTTACAACAGTGGTAAGTTACCGCTAGCGCTTCGCCCTAAAATGAAAATAGGTGCACTTAGCTTTGAGGTTTTATCGGCGCCAGCCGAAAAGCCGTACAACGCACGAGTGGACGCTAAATACAAAGGCCAAGCAGGCGCAGTTGCAAGCCGAATCTCGTCAGACGACGAGAGTAAATAAAAGAAACCGTCTTAAAAACACGTTTTTTTCGCAAAAGCGTAGTGCGTTTCCCGCTAATTACTGATAGAAAATATAAGAGCAATAACTAGCACTTATAATAAAGCTATTAGTAACGGGAAGCGCAATGCACACAAACTCTGAACCTTCTTCAGAAACTCTACAACGAAAGCCAACACGTAAAAACAGTATAATTCTATTTGCCTTTATCGCTTCAGTACTATGTGGCTTGGGATTGTGGGCCATTGATCAGCCCAGCGAGATCATTTTTACCGCAGCAATTACGCTGTTTGTCGCTGTGCTCTGGGTGACTGAAGCGCTCCCCATTCCCGCTACCTCACTTTTACCCTTCGCGCTATTTCCGCTATTTGGTGTGTTGTCTCACAGCGAAGCTGCCTCTGCTCTCGGAAGCCACGTTATCATTCTATTAATGGCTGCTTTCATGCTTTCAAAAGGGTTGGAGCGTGCTAACTTACACAAGCGTTTCGCCATTTACATGTTGCGTATAACGGGCAGCGGCAGCCCGCTCAAGCTGGTACTGGGCTTCATGTTAACAACCGCAGTACTCAGTATGTGGATCAGTAATACGGCAACAATCCTAATGATGTTGCCAATGGCTATCGCTATTATCAACGCAGTAGACAATCCGCGATTTGGCGTGGCGCTTATACTTGGTATCGCTTATTCGGCAAGCTTAGGTGGGGTGGGGACACCGATTGGGACGCCACCTAATATTATCTTTATGAGCGTGTATGAAGAAACCCAAGGTATTGAATACAGCTTTATCGACTGGATGAAAACAGGCGTACCAATCGTAATACTAGGCGTACCTATTATGGCCTTATGGTTAGCGCGCGGTATTAAACAAGTGGGGAACATCGATTTACCTGTCCCAGGCACATGGACAAAAGCCGAGAAGCGTGTTCTTGCTATTTTTGGCACTGTCGCTTTAGCTTGGATTTTCAGACCTTTTTGGACTGCTTGGATAGGCATAAGCACAATAAGTGACAGTACTATTGCCGTAGCGGGTGTTGCTGCTATGTTCTTTACAAACAGCGGAAACGATAGCGGTGAAGTAGACGAAAAAGGAAACAACGACAAACTGCTTGATTGGAAAACCGCAAACGATATTCCGTGGGGCATGTTGTTATTGTTTGCTGGCGGTATTTGTATTGCCAAAGCATTTATGTCATCGGGCTTAAGTGTTCTTATGGGAACATGGCTAACGGGACTTTCTACGCTTCCTGTTCTTCTATTGGTACTTGGAATTTGCTTGTTCGTTACCTTCTTGACGGAAATTACCTCCAACACAGCAACATCTACACTATTAATGCCAATTCTAGCGGCCGCGGGTATGGCTGTGGGCGTAGATCCTAAGTTGTTGATGATCCCCGCGGCAATTAGCGCAAGTTGCGCTTTTATGCTTCCAGTAGCTACAGCGCCTAATGCCATTGCATACTCAACGGAAAAGTTCGACATAAAAACCATGGCCAGAGAGGGTGTGGTGCTAAACGTGTTAGTTGCACTGGTAGTAACTGGGGTGTGTTACGTTACGCTGGCCTAGCTTGAACGCGCTTTTGTGAAGGAGATACTCCAATCTCTCTTTTAAAAGCCTTTGAAAAAGAAGCTTCCGTTTCGTAACCATATTGGTTTGCAATGGTAATTAACGGCTTGTTGCTTTGGATTATTTCTGTGCAGGCACAACGCAGGCGCCATTGCGTTAGGTATTTAATTGGAGTTACGCCTGCACAGGCTTTGAACTTTGCTGCGTAGTTAGATTTAGACATATTCGCAATACTCGCCAGCATTTCTACGTTCCAATGTTGTTCAGGCGCGTTATGCAGCGCTTGAAGGCTATTTGCTATGGCCGGATGCAGTAGAGCCCCTAAGGTTGATGAGTACTTGCTCATTAAATGCTTCACAATCAAAAGGAATACAACCTCAGCGATTTTGTTTAGCAGAACCGACGAAGTGAAGGTTGAGTCCGACACTTCTAACGACGCGCTGATAAGTAACTGCAGACTTTCATGCAGCACTCTACTTTCTTTTGATGCTTTTTTAATTATCCAAAATTCAGGCAGTTCTTTTGTTATTACTCTCATTAAAGGGTGCTGATACTCGAAGTAACCGCAAAGTAGCACCGGGCCTTCAGCTCCTAGTTTCTCGCTAACAGGAATAGGGCTTGCGCTAACATTTTTGTAAGTGTGAGTTTTTGTAGGGCTTAAAAGGTGTGGGCTATCAACAGGCAGTAAAACCATGTCGCCTTTTTCTAACAGAACTGGGCCGTCGTCGTTACGGTGTAAGTAGCATTGACCGTGAGTTACGGCGTGAAAATTAATAAAGCCGGTGCCAGAAGTGTCAATTTGCCAGTTACCGCAATATTGTCCGTTGTGAAATACATTGGTGGTTATTTGAAGTTTGTCAAAAAGGCTTTCTAAATTTTTCATGGTGTTTTGGACAAGTATTTAAGCGTTTGGAGCATGTTTGTATAAGACCGAAGTACGTACCATATTCTTCGAACTTATACAGAGATAGTGTGAAAACACTCGAAACACCAATGTGGAGAAGAAATAGCATGAGAGCATTCTTAAAAGGTAGTTTATTTGCAGTTTCACTAATTGCTAGTGGGGCGGTATTCGCTGGCGTTGATACAGAGACCGACGAAAACGGAATTATTTTAGCCGGGCACGACGCTGTAGCTTATTTTACTGAAGGTAAGCCAGTGCTGGGTAAAGCGACTATAACGGCTGTCCACAACGACGCAATTTACCGATTTTCATCGCAGAAAAATAGAGACATGTTTGTAAGCAACCCAGACAAATACGTACCAGCGTACGGCGGCTTTTGTGCCTACGGCGCAACTTTTGGTAAGAAATTCGAAATAAACGGCAAAGCGTTTGAAATTGTTGATGGCGTACTTTATGTGAATAAAGACGAAAGTGTATACAAAGCATGGGCTAAGAACATTCCTACTCATATAAATGAGGCGAATGAAGAATGGCCAGAAATCAAAGATGTAAGTGCAGACGACTTGTAATAAGCTTCGTTTTAGTTGGGTTTTGTTTACCAAATAATCGTTTAGGCGGTTATTTGGTTTTTTTACATTGCAAAGTCGTTGAAATTGAGTAGACTTGTCGGCTCTTTCGGTCGGTGTGTAGCGCAGCCTGGTAGCGCACTGTCATGGGGTGTCAGGGGTCGGAGGTTCAAATCCTCTCACACCGACCAACTTCTTCCTCGCTCTCAGCGATACCCCTAGCTCTAAATTTCGGCTCTACCCCACTATTAGCTTAACTCTCAAGCGTTTTCTATCTAAACATATTTACCAACAAATCAACGAACTGAATCGAACCGTTCGGGCTCTCTCGGGCTATAAACAATAGCAGGCGGGGGCGACGTTCACTTTATGGCACCCATGCATCAACTTTCATCCAAGGCGATTATTCAGAATCTTCTTTTCCTTGATCAACCAACAACGAAAGCGTGTCAATTATTGCATCGAAGGGCTCAATTGTTTGATATCCACGAGAAAGAATTACCGCGCCTTCTAAACACGAAATTACCGTAAGCGCCATTGAATTCGAAAGCACAACAGTTCGCCCGTGAGAAATGAAATGATCTGCAAGTATTGATTGCCAGCGCTTAAAAATACGGGAAATAGCTAACTTGATTTGTTCTTCGTGTTCGTCTTGAGATGCTTCAATGGCTGCGGCGACAATGGGACACCCTTGTTGAAAGTTGGAACGGTGGAGTCGCTCTCGCCACTGATGTAGAAAGGTTTGGAGTCCGTTTCGATTATCTTTATCTAAACAGCCTTTTAGTCTCTCTGCGGCTTTTTCCCCAGCCCACTCTATTGCTTCAGTAATAATTTGAACTTTACCATCGGGAAAGTGATGATAAGTTGAACCAAGGGGGGCGTTGGCTAGCTTCGCCACCTCTCTAATACTCACCCCTTTCAACCCTCTCGTTGATAAAATAGATGCCGCAGTTTCTATTACCCTTTGGCGGCCCTCAGCTGAACTTTTGCTCATACAATTCTCGCTTGTTATAACACTCGTTATAGAGTAGCATCGAAAAATAATTAAGACACTCGTTATAATTTGGTGGGATATGGAAGCAATTGAATTTATTACAAGCGATAACTACCGCCTAAAAGGGTATAAATATCTGTCGGAAGGTGATTTCAAAGGACGGATTATAATTGCCGGAGCAACAGGCGTACCTCAGGGGTTTTATCGTCGGTTTGCATTATTTGCCAGTGAGCGAGGTTTCGAAACTATTACGTTTGACTATCGTGGGATAGGAGAGTCTAAACCCGCAACGTTGAAAGGCTTCAGGATGAACCTATTGGATTGGGGCAAGCAAGATTTGGCTGCGGCTGTTGAAAGCGTAAGTCAGGATGGCGTTCCTCTTTATATTGTGGGTCACTCTTACGGTGGTCATGCCTTTGGGCTATTACCCAATCACCATAAAATATCTGGCTTTTATGTTTATGGAACAGGCGCAGGGTGGCACGGGTACATGCCTTTATCAGAAAAGCTGAAAGTGCTTACAATGTGGAATGTTGTTTTACCAATTTTAACGTGGTGGAAAGGGTATTGCGCATGGCGAGTATTAGGAATGGGTGAGGACTTACCTCGAAATGTGTTTAGTCAATGGAGGCATTGGTGTCGCTTTCCCCATTATTTCTTTGATGACCCTAAGATGTTTGGAATTGAGAAGCTTTACGAGGCAGTTAAAACGCCAATAGTAGCGGTAAATGCACTAGATGACCTTTGGGCCTTACCTCAATCACGCGACGCGTTTGTTAAGTTTTATGCAAATGCCCCTGTTACTCGTGTCGATTTACATCCCAATGCGTTATCTGGCGCTGTTGGCCATATGGGATATTTTAGAAAGAGTGCTGAACCGTTATGGCAAACTACCTTGGATTGGTTCGCCGGATTAGATTCTTAAGGCTATTAGAGAAAAATAGATAATGAGAAAGAGCACCCACACGGGTGCTCGATATTTCTAATCGTTACGTGCATTTAACGTATCGAAAAGCATCAATAGAGAACCCGCCATAAACATCCATACTCCAGCGGTTGCAAATTTGCTGAAGGCTGGCAAGAAAAGGGTGCTTCCCCAAAAAAAGCACAAGCAGGCGGCTACACCCAATTTGTTATTTTGTACTTGTTTCATGATAGTCATTTTCACGTCTTCCTTACTACTAAATAGAAGGTTGAAACTGAAGGCTTACTGAAATACGGTTCCAGCTATTAATTTGAAGAATAATAGACGTGAGTTCTATCAGCCCTTTTTTTCCGAAGGTGCTTTCTACACTGTTATACATTTCTTCAGTAATAGTGGAAGAGTGGATAAGCGTTAACGCTTCCGTCCACGCTAATGCTGTTCTCTCTTCAAAACTGAAACAATCTAGCTCTCTCCATGCAGACAATACATCAAGCCTTGACTGATTTTCATCAGACTCTCTCGCTTCTTCGGCGTGCATGTGTTGGCAGAAGCCGCACTGATTAATTTGTGACGCACGAAGCTTAACTAAATGTATGAGTTTATGACTTAAAGTACTTTTGACTGAAGGCTTAACCAAGCCTGTGAGGTGTTCAAGAATATGGGGATATTCAGAATATAGCTCAGATTGTGTAATACGTTTTTTCATAGTGATCTCCTTTAAACTGCGGAGAACTATAAAGTCTAAGCAAAACGCTTAATTGTAAATTTGCGACAACTTTCGCTTTCTATACTGAAGGGGCGTTTCCAGCGCGAAATCACTAAACGAATGCGTAAAGTGCGCTTGATCGAAGTAACCACATGCCAATGCGACGTGGCTCAGCGCTTGAGAATTTGAGGTTAATAACGATCGAGCATGGCGTATTTGAGCAAATTGATACAGTTTGTTTGGCGAGAAACCAAAGTTAGTGCGAAATTGGCGCTCCAGCGTTCTTCGGCTGACGCCGAACTGATCGGCAAGATGTTGTGGGGGCACCAGTAAATTCATCGACTGATAAAGCATGCGCTCCCATTTCTGAAAGGCTCCATCAGTATTTTCTGCTAGCTCAATCAACCAGTGCTGTATTGCTAAGCACTGCTGACTAATAGTTTTTCCAATAAGATAGGCTTGCAGTCGTTGATAGGAATCACGCTGCTTAACCATAGCCAACGCGATGTCGATTTGTTGGTTTTTACTGTCATCAAAGGTTAAACCGAACAAGTATTTCAAGGCACCGGGCCTAAATCTTACACTTATTTGTCTGCAAGCCAGTTCCCACGGCATGGCGCAGACCTGAGTATGGTAAAACAATTGTGCTTCACAGTTAGTTTGATCGAGATAGAAAGTCAAACTAGCACCGGCATCGGGATAAAATTTTTCGTTTAGGGTTGTAGCTGAGCCTTCTGGGTTATCAATCACCCATATACATTGTACAAACCGTTTTATGGAAGCAGCAGGGGTCACGAAACCAATATCAATCTGCTTAAAGCTAGCGGCAGGAATAATTTCGTTGTTGGTTGAAGCGTCCATAAACGTTGGTTGCGAGTCTAGAGTTAAATCAGTGAAGCTTTATATTACCCCTGTCGCGTGCCGTATCAAGACAAAGTTTCACGTTTAGTTAGCGTAGCGACCTAAAAAGCTTGTTATAGATTTCACCACGGCTTCAGCACTTTCAATTTGCGGATAGTGCCCAATTTGCTCGAGTTCAACTACGTCTGCATTGGGAATGAGTTGTTTGTACCGCGCCACCATATGCGCGCCAGAGATCGGATCAGCCATACCTGCGGTTAGTCGAAGAGGGGCATTGGCATTTTGCAGTGCACTTACCCAGCGCTCTCGGTATTGTTTACGCTGCTTCATATAGTCCAAAAGCAAGTGCATGTGTTGGTGACCATTCTGTTTTATTCAAAACTTGCTGACCGTCGACGTTTAAAAAGTGGCCGGAACTTCGCCATTGTGAAAGTCGCATTTCTACATGCCTTGTCATGCTTTTGTATTTAGCTTGCCCAGCCTTTGATGTTAGGTCTGTCGTGAGGGCGACATTTTAATAATGTCGCGCGCTGCACAGGGAACTTATAACGCAGGGTATAGGTAGTGGAAAATGAGAGGCGCGCTAGTCTTCAACCGGAATACAGACGGTTACTTTCGTTCCCTCTCCAGGGGTTGATGTTAAGTCAATCTCACCGTTAAATTTTTGTCGTACTAAGTTGTATAAAATATTTAGGCCCAGCCCTGTACCGCCTTTATCACGAGCCGTGGTGTAAAATGGCTCGAATACCTTCTTGTGAAGCGCCTCTGGTATGCCTTTGCCATTGTCTTGTACGCTAATCACAATGCCTTTGGTATCTCTACTGCAGCTCACACTCACTCTATTTACATCGTTATTTACCGATGGACCAAAAGCGTGACGCTGAGCATTCGATATTAAATTTGTTAACAATTGGGCAATAATGCCGGGACAGGTGGTTATCATCAAATTGGGCGTAACGTCTATGCTAAGCTCGACTTGTTCTTTGCGAAGCATGGGTTTTAACGGGTTACAGACTCTAGGGATATATTCGTCTAACGCAATTTCTTCTATTTCTAACGACGTTTGGTCAGCAGAAGTGCGCTTAAAGTCTTGTACTAAATTCGCTGCCCGCATCAGGCTCGTTTCAGCCAAGTTTAACCCTTCAGAGCAAATAGCTTCAAAGTCTTTAAAACCCTGCTCGGTTAATTCATCGTTTTCGAAGTCTCGATAGATGTCTTTTAGTTCTTCTTTGCAGTTACTGACGGAGGTGAGTGCAATGCCTAACGGCGTATTAACTTCGTGAGCAATGCCTGCGACTAGATTTCCTAACGCCGCCATTTTTTCTGACTCGACGAGCTTTTCTTGTGCAGCCTCAAGTTCAGCCGTGCGGTCTATTACTTTTTGCTCAAGGGTTTGGTTGGCCTCAATTAGCCTCTGCTCGTAATCTGCGCGCTCATTTGCACTCACTGCACGCCCGTAAAGGTCTGCCAGTGACGCCGCAAATACAACTTCATCGGAATGCCATTCACGGGCTTTGCCTTGGTGTTCACAGCAAATTATCCCAATCATTTTGCCGCGGTGGCGAATAGGGACATCAAGCATAGAGCTAATCCCAAGCGGCGTTAAATACACTTCTGCAAATTCAAATGTTGCAACATCTGTTAATGCGTCGTGGGCCGCAATGGTTCTCTCTGAATCTAGCGCCTCGAAATAATGAGGAAAGTCTTTTCGGGTAAGTACTAAGCTTTCGTGGTCCAGGTCATTACCCTTATCAATGAGCAATGTGCACTGTACCAGTGTTTGCATTTCATCATACAACCAAATGCCAGCTCGAGTAATTTGCAAACCCTCACACACCGAGTTGATAATAAGTCTAGAGGCAACGTCTAATTCACCTTTATCAATATCTGCGCTTTGGCTAACGCGTAATAAGATTAATTCTAGCGTTTCTTTCATTCATCTTCGTCCGGTTCTGTGGCTCGGATTTCAAGGATCCTGTCGAAGTGCTCTATCATAATGTGGGTGATTAGCGGGTCGAATTGTTTCCCGGAATTCTCATGAAGATAGGCTTTTACTTCCTCAGGACTCCATGCCGGTTTATAGCAGCGCTTAGATAGCAGTGCGTCGACAACGTCGACAATTGCCATAATACGGCCCTCCACGGGAATGTCGTCTCCAGCTAATCCTTCAGGGTAACCTTGACCATCCCACCGCTCATGATGCGTTTTCGCAATGATGGCGCCCATTTTAGCAACGATGCGATCAGATCCCGCAAGTAGCTCGTAGCCTTTTTGTGCATGGGTCTTCATGATCTCCCATTCTTCGGGGTCGAGTTTGCCCGGTTTATGTAAAATAGTTTCAGGGATGCTAATTTTACCCACATCATGAAGTGCGGCTGAATACCGTATGGTCTCAATAAACTCTCGGCTCATGTGAAGCTTTTCAGAGAGAAATTCGGTCATAAGAATGACCCTTCTCACATGACCACCGGTCTCTTTACTCCGCATTTCGATTGCGTCGCTAAGCACCATAATGAGTTCTTTTTGAGTTTTTTGTATGTCTTCTTTTTGCGTGAGATTTTGGAATATTACCGCCACATTAGAGGCAAACATCTCTAAGGTCTTGCGCTGCAAAGCATCAAGTGGATGATGTAGTTTAACATACAAGATGTTGTGACTATCTTCTCCAGTAGGATAGTAGCCAATGAAAAGATCGTTAGACTGATAATGGCTTTTACTTTTTAAGACTTGTTTGATTTCTTCTTCAATGCTTTCAGGAATTCGGCTTGAAATTCCAGGTTCGCATAACCCAACTAAGTCGCCGCTGGCGCCCAGCACTGTCATGGTCGTATCGCCATATAAGTCGGTGTGCTGAGTAGACAAGTAGAGTACAGAGTTGTTTAGGTTCAGCAGTGTAAGGGTTTGTTTCAACACTGCCGTGCCAAATTGGGCTAAAGATTTACTGGCTAAAACGGAAGACGAGGATTTTAAAACGTCTTCCATACCGCGCTTACCTTGCTCAATGGTCTGAATATCCCGATATGACCGTATTGCTGTGTATACGCATGATTTAAGTTTAAGCGATGACAACTCGGTTTTGGCTTTGTAGTCGTTTATGTCGTAACGCCTGATTACCTCTTCTTCCGGCGCCTGACCAGGTTGACCTGTTCTCAGAATAAGGCGGGCGGTATGGTTATTGAGCTCGTTGCGAACGGCATCAACCAAATTCAAACCCGCATCGTCAGTTTCCATTACCACATCAACGAAAGCGAGAGCGATGTCTGGATTTGCTTTGAAAAGTGCTAGGCCTTCAGCGCCACTGTGAGCTGATAGAAATTCAACCCCGCGTTTTTCGAAATTAAATTTCCGCAGAGTGAGTTTAGTGACCTCATGTACGCCTTCTTCATCATCGATTATGGCTATTTTCCATGGAGCTTGGCGAGAGGTGGATTGTTCTGTTTTTGACTTCTTAAATAACGACATACATAGCGCTATAAACGTTTAGATACATTAAACGTAAGCCACAATTTTCAATCTCGCAAACTTACTCGGCAAGTTTTGTTCTAAAGTTCAATGAGCATATTTTGATGACAGAAGTCTCTTAATCATCGGTTAGACGTGTTTAAGGCAAGTATTAAAAATATGCCATGTTTGTTAAATTGTGGAGCCCAGCAGATTCCAGTAAGAGAAAACTGCTGGGCCGCGATACCTTACAACAATAGCGTTTAGCTATCTTCGATAGGGGTATTTTCAGTAATCGGTACCGTATTTACGTCGGTATCTAAGCTTTCTACCGCATTTCGTACGCCTGCGGCGTAGTCTGGATGTACCTTTTCTAGCACGGCGTACCAACGCTCTTTTACGCTATCTGAGCACGGGCCCATTGCGGCAGCGTAGTTTTTATACAGCCGTTCTTTTTGATCATCAGAAAACATCTCATACAATTTTCGCGGCTGCACATAATCCACATCTGCTTCATCTTGATGATATCTATCAGCGTCTCCATCAATGCGAAGCGGAGGCTCTTTCACTGAAAAGTCAGCCACCGGACCTTCGTATTGATTGGGCTCATAGTAGGCGTCAGGGTTACCAAAATCATTGGTAAAGAAGCGCATTGCGCCGTCTTTGTGATAGTGGTTTACCTTGCTATTTTTCGGCGCGTTAGCGGGGAGTGCTTCATAGTGTGTGCCCAAACGATAGCGATGGGCATCAGCATAAGAAAATATGCGAGCCTGAAGCATTTTGTCAGGGCTAAAGCCAATACCAGGGACAACATTTGACGGACTAAATGCTGCGTTTTCTATCATTTGAAAGTAGTTTTCTGGATTTCTGTTCATTTCCAGTTCGCCAACTTCAATAAGCGGATAGTCATCGTGCGGCCACACCTTGGTTAGGTCGAACGGGTTATAGCTTTGCTGTCCTGCTTCCTCTTCTGGCATGGCCTGAATGTACATTGTCCATTTTGGGAAATTGCCTTC
This sequence comes from Alteromonas sp. BZK5, assembly GCF_014349115.1. Classification (NCBI taxonomy): domain Bacteria; kingdom Pseudomonadati; phylum Pseudomonadota; class Gammaproteobacteria; order Alteromonadales; family Alteromonadaceae; genus Alteromonas; species Alteromonas sp. BZK5. The sequence goes on from NZ_JACSOE010000005.1 coordinate 22,985, forward strand.
TTCAATGGCGTTATATAGCTCTTCTTGATATTTTTCCCGAGTGCTTCCAATGATTTTTTCAGACGTTTCATTGGTGTAGTTTTTAATGCCTTGTTGAGTTTTGAAATGGAACTTCACCCAATGACGCTTGCCTTCCTTATTCCACATGCTGAAAGTGTGGCTGCCATAGCCGTTCATGTGCATAGGTGACACCGGAATACCACGGTCTGACATTAAAATGGTAACTTGGTGCACGCTTTCTGGCTGTGCAGCCCAAAAGTCGAACATGGCTTCTGGTGAGCGCAGGTTAGTTTTCGGATGGCGTTTTTGCGTACGAATAAAGTCAGGGAACTTGTATCCATCGCGAATGAAGAAGATAGGAGTATTATTACCTACCATATCCCAGTTGCCTTGTTGTGTGTAAAACTTCAAGCTAAAGCCTCGCACGTCACGCTCGGTATCAGCTGCGCCTGATTCTCCTGCTACCGTAGACCACCGGCTTAATACTTCAGTTTGTTTACCCACTTCTGAGAATAAGTCAGCGCATGTGTAATCGGTAATGTCGTGCGTGACCGTAAATGTGCCCTGTGCACCCCAGCCTTTCGCGTGAACGACACGTTCTGGAATTCGTTCGCGGTTTTGATGCGCTAACTTTTCGATTAGTTGATAATCTTGTAAGAGGGCGGGGCCGCGCTCTCCTGCTGTTTTAGTGGTTTCGTTACTTACTACGGGGGCGCCTGCCGACGTGGTTAATTGCGGTTTCTTAGCCATTATAAAACTCCTTTCGTATGCTTTTTTTGAAAGCCAAACTTCCATAAACATCATGTGTGCCTGACTCATGACATGCTTTTGCTACGCACTGCTAAATGAAAGGGTTTACAAACTTCTATATATATCTATAAAAACAAACAATCTGAATTAGGTTTGCCACCTATTGAAGAGCAAACTCGTCGTGTTTACTCTAACTTAACAAGTTCAATTACCGCGTTTAAGGAAGTGTATGAATTTTGCCGAGTTTGCAGCATCAAGAAAGAGTGTTAGAGGGTTCACTAAACAGCCCGTTACTAAGGAAACAGTAAACGCGATTATCAACGCAGCGAAGTGGGCGCCATCGTCCTATAACACGCAAACCTGGAAAATTCATGCAGTAACAGGCGACGTGCTTGATAAAATTCGTGAAGGCAACACCAAAAATACACTTGAAGGTAAACCGCACGTTCGAGACTTTCCCTACAAAGAGGACTACGAGGGGATTCACCGTCAGCGTCAAATTGATGTAGCCATACAGCTGTTCGACGTAATGGGAATAACCCGAGAAGACAAGGAGAAGCGTATGGATTGGATGATGCGCGGCTTTAGGCAGTTTGATGCACCCGTTTCTTTGGTGCTTACCTATGACAAGGCTTTAGAGCCAGCAGGGATCACCCAGTTTGGTTTAGGGTCGCTGGCGTATGGCATTGTGCTAGCTGCATGGGACTTAGGGCTTGGTTGTGTTATCAATGGTCAGGGCATTATGCAGTCCGATGTTGTACACAAGCACGCTAACATCCCTGATGATGAGGCCATTATGATTTGCATAGCTTTAGGCTATCCAGACCCAGAGTTCGCTGCAAACGAGGTTCGCTCAACTCGCGCCAACAACGAAGAGTTTGTGACGTATCACGGGTTTTAGCGTTTTTCGATTTAGGCAGATTGTTATTTTTTCAGCAAGCCAATGCTGCGTTAAGCCATCGGCATGAAAATGTCCGTTTGAAATATCATGAGCTTCTAAAACGGTGCCTTCACAACGGAACATTTCCGAATTTTTAGTGTAAGTGGTTACTTTGTTGGATGATTACTTAAAAATCGTTCTATCTCGGGCGCGGGGAGTGGCTTGCTCCAATAATAGCCTTGCCCCAAGTCACATCCCATTTTTATTAGCTTTTCTAAAGCGGGTTTACTTTCAATACCTTCAGCTACCGCTTTCATGCCAAGGCTGTCGGCAATGCTGATTATTGCTGCAACTAAAGGTGCGTCGTTTTCCCCAATGCCTAAGGTGTTGATAAAAATGCGGTCTATTTTGAGTTTGCGAGCGCTAAATGTCTGTAGATAATTTAAATTAGAGTAACCGGTACCAAAATCATCAATAGCAAAGTGCACGCCTAACGATTTAATGGCTTCGAGTTGTTCACCAGTGGTGCCATTTTCATCCGCGAGTATGGTTTCAGTTAGCTCCAGCTCTAAAAATTGCGGTGCTAGTTGTGAGTTTTGCAAGGCCTGCTCAACGACCGCAGGGAGCGTACCATCTTTGAATTGTGCAAAGGATAAGTTTACGGCAACCGTAAGATTAGTATGACCGTTTTCATGCTGTTTAGCGCAAAATTCACAAGCCTGGTTTAACACCCACGCACCAAGAGGGATGATCAGGCCACTGCTTTCCGCTAAAGGTATGAACTTGTCGGGGAATATCATTGATCCGTCTTTCTGAGGCCATCTCAAAAGCGCCTCTACTGCTTGAACCTCGTTAGAGGCAAGGTCTATCAAGGGTTGGTAGTACACCTCGAATTCATTGGCATGTACGGCCGGGCGCAAACGCTGAATAAGTGTGAATTTTTCATCGTTTTCTTCGTCAAAGCGCACGTCATAGTATTCGTATCTATTTCTGCCGTTGCGTTTCGCTTCGTACATGGCAATATCAGCTTTTCGGCACAGCTGTTTAAATTTAATTCCGTCATAAGGCGCTTGTGCTACACCAATTGAACCCGAGACTACCACTTTGGTTTGCAGCACTTCGAATTCGTTCGAACACCACGTAATTAAGTTCTTACATAAGTCATCGATTTCAGATTTGTCTGATATTTCTGGCGCCAAAACAATAAACTCATCGCCACCGAAGCGTATTAAACTTTGCTTTGTGGATAGGTGGTCGGTGATGGTTTGAGATATTTTTTGAAGAAACCGATCGCCCGCAGCATGGCCAAGAGCGTCATTCACGGGTTTAAAGTTGTCTAAGTCTATGAACAGCAGCGCGAGCTGAAGCCCTTTTTCTTCACTCTCGCGTAGCTTTTCGTTGAAAAGTCGCTCGCCCAAAATCCTATTTGGCAAGTTTGTGAGCGGATCGTGATGTGCTAAGTGCTGGATATGTGCTCTATTTTGCTCAACTTTAGACACCTCTTGCTGCAGTGACTGCATAAGCCGACGAATATCCTGTATCAAAATAAAAACGCTGAAGCCCGTAATAACGTAAATAACCATGATGAAGAGCACGTGAGACCAGCTCAAAATAGGCGGGTTTGGTGTTACTACATCGTGCATAATCAACCACGTAAGCGTAATGCACTGAAGAAGCACTAAAGATAAAACGGTGCCAAATAGGGCAATTCCACCTAATAAAGCCGCAAATATGATGACGCCAGGGTAGCCAATCATGGCGATATCAAATACGCCTGCACCTGTTGCGGATAGGGCAAACAGCATTGACGACATAGCGCCTAAAAGTAGGTAACTGCTGGTGGTAACGTAATACTTGTATGCGAGCGAGCCAGTGACGATTAATGAGAACAAGCCCAGTAAAAAGATATCAAAAGTTATGCCTCTCGCGACCAGAGACGAAGCGAAAAGCCCGAAGCCTGTTACCGCGCTTATTTGAATGACACGGCGCCTTCGGAGTGACGTTAGATCAGCAAGCTTTGCTGATGAGGAAAAAAAATCTTTAACCTGCATTCTTCCAAATCTTGAAGGAGGTTTATAGCAACCTTAAACCTAACTTGGAAAAAAGCAAGTACAGAGACGCAACGTTATACGTTATTGGCAAAAGACGAGGAAAAACACAGCAGTGCTCGAACACACTGCTGCCTGTAAAGTCAATAACTACCTTTCGTCTGATGGTGCGTAACGCTCCAACCAGTGTGCATATGGTGCAGGCATTACCCAAGATGGTTTTTCAACGCCTAGCTTTTTCGCTGCAAAATAAGACCAGTGTGGGTTAGTAAGATGCATTCTACCTACCATAACAACGTCAAGTTGTTGGTTTTCAATGGTATCATTGGCGAGCTCTGGTGTGTCTACTCCCCACGCTGTAGCAACCGGGATTCCGGCTTCATCACGTACCTTTTTAGCAATTGGAGCAAGGAAAGCCGGGCCCCAAGGAATATTCGCATCAGGTGTGTTAAAGCCAACGCTAACGCTAACGAAATCAGTACCAATTTCTTTGAACTGTTTTACAAGTTCGATAGACTCGCTCAACGTCTGTTCGTCATCACCATCGTATTCGATAACGCCAAAGCGTACGGTAAGCGGTAGGTTTTCAGGCCAAACCGCACGCACTGCGCTCAGTGTTTCAAGTAAGAATCGGCCACGGCCTTGCGCATCACCGCCGTATTCGTCGGTACGCTTATTGGCGTGCTTCGAGAAAAAGCTTTGAGCCAAATAACCGTGGGCAAAATGCAGTTCAAGCCACTCGAATCCAGCTTCAAGCGCGCGCTGGGCACCTTTCACAAAGTCACTCTTAACGCGCTCAATATCGGCTTTGGTCATTTCTGTAGGCGTAACAGGTAAGTGTGCCCCAAAGGCTTCTGCCGAAGGTCCAATAGGCTGCCACCCTTTTTCTTCACTTGGCTGAATGTGGTCATCACCTTCCCAAGGGCGGTTAGCACTCGCTTTGCGCCCGGCATGTGCAATTTGAATTCCAGCAACAGCGCCTTGGCTTTTTATACGATCAGCAACATTTTTTAAGCCACTAACGTGTTCATCTTTCCAAATACCTAAGCAATTTGGCGTGATACGTCCTTCTGGCGAGACGGCGGTTGCCTCAACGATAACCAATCCAGCACCGCCTCGGGCAAATGACTGGTAGTTTGCTTCATGCCACTGGTTTGTAAACCCATCTTCTGCAGAGTATTGGCACATAGGAGGCACAGCAATACGATTGCGAAGCGTCACGTCTTTTAACGAAAATTGTTCAAATAATGCAGTCATATTTCTCTCTTTCTAAATAAACAAAAAAGCACTCAGCGAAGGCTGAGTGCTTTAGAATCTAGGGGTTATGCCGCGAGAGTTAGAATTTCACGGGCTTTAGCAAGATCGATGTCACCATGCTCGCCAAGCGCTGTTAAGCCGTTGCGTTCAAGGTTCTCGATTAGCCCATCAATGGCAGACTTTTCAATGTTGTGGTCTGACAGGCGGGTTTTAACCTGCATAGTTTCAAAAAAGTCCTGAACCGCTTTTATGGTTAAGTCGATGGCCTTTTCTTTGTCATTTTCCTGAATGCCAAACACGCGCTCACCTAGCTGCAGAATTTTTTCCTGCTTTTTGTCACGCTGCACGAACATTAACGACGGTAGAACAATTGCTAAGGTCACGGCGTGATCTAAACCGTGTAACGCAGTAAGTTCGTGACCTATCATATGTGTGCCCCAGTCTTGCGGTACACCTTTACCGATTAATCCGTTAAGCGCCATTGTTGCTGACCACATTACGTTTGCACGCACATCGTAATCTTCAGGCGTCGCTAACGCTTTAGGACCTTCTTGAACTAAGGTTTGTAAGATTCCTTCTGCAAAGCGGTCTTGAAGCGGTGCGTTTACAGGGTAGGTAAGGTATTGCTCAATCACGTGAACAAAAGCATCAACCACGCCGTTTGATACTTGACGTGGTGGAAGTGAATAGGTGAACTCAGGATCGAGTACGGCAAAAACAGGCTGAACTGTTTCAGAAGAAAACGCGCGTTTTTGCGACGTTTCTTTTCTGTTTACTACCGAGTTACCGTTACTCTCAGACCCTGTCGCAGGTAAAGTAAGTACTGCGCCAATAGGTAATGGATTTTCAAATGCTGCACCTTTAACAAGTATGTCCCACGGATCGCCTGCAAAGTTAACGGCAGCAGCTACAAATTTCGCGCCATCAATAACACTTCCACCGCCAACCGCAAGAATGAAGTTCACGTCATTTTCACGGGCGACATTCACAGCTTTCATCAGTGTTTCAAATTCTGGGTTTGGTTCAACACCCTGAAATTCAATAACTTCAGCACCTGCTAGTGCAGTCGTTACTTTATCGTAAATACCATTTTTCTTAATTGAGCCGCCACCGTAGAGGAAGAGGACTTTTGCTTGTTTCGGCAAACGTGAAGACACTTCACTTAGTTGCCCTTTGCCGAACAAAATTTCGGTTTGATTCTTAAACGTAAAATTAAGCATAGTGTTGCCTGTCCTTAATTAGATTGTGAATTTAACTGTTGTAAAAGCTTTTCAGCTAACAGTTCATCAGAAAACGGGTTTTGGCCTGTAATAAGCTCACGGTCTACTACTACATTGGGCGCCCACATTTCTTTGAATTCCATCTTGCCACCCGCTTGCGCCATGGCGTCTGCTGGGTAGTACAATAACGTTGCGTCGTTTAACGTGCTTTCAAAATAGGCCTCTTCCGGTGTGGAGAAGATTGTCATTTTGTAGCCATCATAAATCCAACTCTCAGATGAGGCTTGCTCACCGGATTTCAATGCCAGTTCAAATGCCTGCGGGTTAGATTGCCCAGAAAGTAAGGCGATTGGGCCATGGCAGATAGCGGCAGTAGGTTTTCCTTCATTGTGAAAGTGAGACAAAATTTCACCCACTTGAGGATTGTTTGCTAGGTCGATAAGCGGTGCATGACCGCCTGGAATGAATACGCCTTCAAACTCTTCTAGCCCTTGTCCAATCACTTCGCTCAATGACAGCGTGTCATCAATGCCTTCTATTGACGCTACAAACGTTTGAATGTCTCGCATTTGCGATTCGCCGCCATCAAAGTATTGCGGTATTACTGACTTTTTATCTACAGATGGCGCATTGCCTTTTGGCGTGGCCAATACCAGTTTGTAGCCTGCGTCTACCAATGCTTTTGCCGGCACACCAAACTCGTTAAGGTAATAGCCTGTAGGCTCTGTTTTGCCATCTGCAAGTTGCATTACATTTTCACTTGAAAGTAGTACAAGTATTTCGCCTTTACCGGCATTCGCAGCTTTAACGTCTGCCGCATAGGCCGACTGTGATAAACCCGCAATAATGGCGAGCGATAAAATTGATGATGCTGATTTCATGTGCAGCTCCTGTCGCATTAGAAAGTGCGTGTATCTTAGAGAGGTTGGCTTACATCGAGAAGTCAGATAAATTGTGATGAGTCATCAAAAATCTGATGGGTAGGGATTATGTCTTACTTAACACAGTTAAAAACCTTTGTAGAAGTTTATCGAAGCGGCAACATTACACGTGCTGCAGCTCGCCTTCATATGTCTCAGCCAGCGGTCACTTCTCACATACAAGCCATGGAGAATATTGTCGGTAAAGAGTTGTTCATAAGAAAAGCGAGAGGCGTTGAGCCAACGGCTATCGCTGATGACTTGGCGCTGCAAGTCGCCAGTCACATTGATACGTTAGAGCAGAAAGTGGCTTCTATTCGCAGTCGTGCTTCCACCGATCACGGCACGTTACACCTAGCGGGCCCTGCGGAGTATCTCAGTCTGGTGGCAGGTCCGGCACTCGCTAACTTGCTTCAGGCCGATAAAGTGAATTTAGTGATCCATACCGGCAACAAAAGTAATATTTATCATTTGTTGGAGAACGATGTAGCGGAACTTGCCATTACGGCCTCTGAGCCCACTGATGCGATGTATGAATATCAGAAGTTAGATAAAGAGCGCTTAATCTTAGTGATGAACCGTGTGCAGGGAAAGTTGCTGGGAGAAAGAGAAATATCGGCAGCGCTACTAAACCAACATAAAGTAGTGACGTATGATGAACAGTTACCGCTTGTTCGGCGATACTTTTCGGAGGTATTTAATGCCGCGTGTGAGTCGCCTGTCGCGGCTGTTTGCCCCGATATAAGAGCAATAAGTAGTATTATCAAAGCGGGAATTGGTTATTCCGTTTTGCCTGACTACTTATGTAAAGAAGGTATTGCAAAAGGCGAATTGGTCGCGCTGGGCAAGCCAGGCCCAGAAAATGATGTTTATTTAGTGTGGAAAAAGGGAGCGCTTCGTCATCCTAGGGTCGACTTCGCCAAAGATGTCATAATGGCTTTTGCAAACATTAACTATCTTTCGACACTTCCTGATTGAAGCTAGACGCCTAAAAAGGGCGACGCATTTAGACAAGGCGTCGCCAATTGTTCCTAGATTAAATAACCAGGGCTTGTTGGTCTTTGCTGAATATTAAACAACAGCAGGCCCTAAAATGTACCGACAACTTTTACCGTGCCATCAACTTTACCTTCATCCACAAAACCTATGGTATTGGGGTTGGTCGCGACAAGATTTAACATCTCATCCTCAGTTGCTATCATTTCAGGTGGTGTGCCTCTGCCAGTAAACACAAGCTTCGACCAGAATGCAGAGTATTGTGATTCAGATTTTCCAAGCACATTATTATTAAAAGCGTCTCTGATATTATTACCTTGTTCGAAGGTAAGGGGAATTGCGCGACTTCCATCGGGAAATGCTTTTACTTTCCCCAAATATATTTTCTTGACGGTATCGATATCGATCCCAGAATTGTTATTGGCATTTATTATCACGGCTGTACCGGCATAAATCGGCGCCGACATTAAAAAGCACAGGGCTGCAACTATCTTCATTGATATTACCTTCGTTCTTAACTCGCTAACATCGAGGCAAGCATGCTAGTGGTTTATACCCAAGGGCGACGCGCCCTCACGAAAGTATAACCGAGATTTACAATTTGTCGCATTTCGACAAAAGGTGAAATTTGAAGGATCCTAAAACATACAAAGAGAAATTATGGCAAAACCTAATGCAAAAGGGCCGGTCAGAACCGTGCAAATTTATTGCTCCAAGTGCAAATTCCAGCTATTTAAATATCGAAAAGGCGGCAAAGGCGCGTTGGTTAAATGCTTTAAAGAGAGAATAGTTGAGGACTTTACTCATGAAGAAGGAATATGTCCTTCTTGTGACGCACAGTTTGCAAGAAATGCCTTAATTCGAGGTGCACCGGCACTGAAAATTGTTGGCACAAAGGTGACCATGAAGTAGCACAGACTGATAATCGGTTGTTAATTGGACAACTTTTTTAAAATATAAACGTTTGGATAATTTGCTCTTACGTAATTTTTGCCTAAATTAATATAAAGGGATTACAGCCTCAAGCCGTTGTGCTGTTTGGTAAAAAATTTAAGGCTGAGGTTAGAAAGCGCAACGGAATGGCTTTGTATTAAACGTCTACACATCGAGATGATAAATGTCCATTCAAAGAAAGTTTCTATTTTCTATTTCTGCTGTTATCGCTTTGTTCGCTTTAATTGTTGCCGTGGCAACGGTTATCACCACTTCCTCAAATGTTTCAAACCTTGTTCAAGAGCAAAAGAAGAACACCGCCGATCGTTTAGTGAATATTCTTACTGTGACTGACTCTATCATGCTTGAACGCGTCAAAAGCAGTATGGCGTTGCTTAAGCAACGAGGTGAGGCAATCGGTGAACCCAATCAAACCGATATTGTTTCCGTTAAAAATACGCAGGCTCGGCAGCTAAGGTTGGGCAATGCGGAGCAAGCCAACACATTCGATTTGGTCGATAACCTGACAAGCGTAATGGGAGGCACCGCCACGCTTTTTAGTAAAACAGGAGACGACTATATTCGCGTGAGTACCAATGTCATTAAAAATGGCGAGAGGGCGATTGGCACTAAGTTGGCCCCTGATGGCAAGGCGATCAAAAAGATTAATCAGCAGGAAGCGTATTACGGTGCGGTTGATATTTTGGGTAGCCCTTATTTAACAGGTTACGAGCCAATGTTTAACAGCAGTGGTGACGTTGTGGGCATCTGGTATGTGGGATACTCAGCCGACCTTAACGTATTAGAGCAAGCCATTAAGCAAAGTCACGTGCTAAAAGAAGGCTTTGTTGCCCTTCGTGATGCAAAAGGTAACATTCGCATGCATTCCGCACATGTGAATGATCGGCAGGTGGCCGACGCCCTTCAACCTAATGATGACTGGGTTGTAGAAGTGGTACCGTTTTCGCCTTGGGGGTACGATATTATATTAGTGGCGTCGACGTCAGAAAAATCGGCTATGGTTCGAAGCTCTGTGTTGGTTGTTGTACTTAAAATCGTATTGGCGAGCGTGGGAATTTTGATCACCATTTGGTTGCTCGTTAAGTATATTGTTGGCAAGCCACTTGAAGAATTCATTGGGGTAGTAAACAACTTGTCTTCTGGTGAGGGAGATTTAACGTTCCGTTTTCAGGCATCAAGAAGCGACGAGTTTGGCACCATGGCAAGAGCGTTTAATGGGCTTCTTAGCCAGTTACAAGACACGTTGCAGAGTGTGGACGAAGCCACCGACCACATGCTAGCAAAGTCAGAAAGGTTAAATGCAACAGCTTTGCAATCCAAAGATACCGTTTCACAACTTAGCCGAGAAACGGAGTCAATTAATAACGCCATTTCATTAATGCAGCAGAATGCACAAACTGTGTCGTCAACCATTCGCAGTTCAAGTGAAGCGGCACACGCTGCCGATCAAGATACGCGAAACAGCGTAAGCGTTCTGGCGCAAACCATTAAAGACATCCAGTCTCAGGCAAGCGATGTGGACGCGTCAGTACAGGTTATCACTGAGTTGGCTCAGGCAAGTGAAGAAATTAGCGGTGTAATGGAAGTTATCAGGAATATCGCAGAGCAAACGAATCTACTTGCGCTCAATGCAGCTATTGAAGCGGCTCGCGCTGGTGAGCAGGGACGTGGCTTTGCCGTTGTCGCTGACGAAGTCCGCTCGCTAGCAAGCAGAACGCAGTCTTCCACGGAAGAAATTCGCAATATGATTGAACGCCTTCAGCAAGGTAGCCGCGTGGCTTCTGAAAAAATGCAGCAAAATAAAGAAACCGCCTATAAAACCGTGGACACCACAAAACATGCTGGCGATTCGTTAAAGCAGGCGCTTGACGCTGTTGCACGCATCACAACGTTAAACCGAGACGCTGCCACAATGGCTGAAGGACAAACAGAGGTTGCTAACGATGTTAATAAAGGGGTAAGCAGTATTCAACAGGTGGGCAATGCCAATACTACCTATGCAAAAGAAGTGGTAGATAACTGTGAAGCCTTAGTTCAGCAAGTTAAGCAAATGCAAATGCAGTTGCGACGATACCATTTCTAGAGTTGCTGGCTTATTCAATCGACTTGGCTGTTAGCAGGCAGCGAAGCAGAAACAAGATAAATCGCCAGAGTCAATGTACGCTGAAATGCACAATTCTTGCGGTTGACATGAATAGTAACAATTTGAACCAATGCCAAAAGGGCTTTAGATTGCTAAGGCCCTTTTTGATATTTATTCTTACCCATGGATGAATATAGGGATTTTCCCATAACATGGATAAACCATAATGAAACAACTATCTACACTAGCTGGTGTGGTTGCGAGTGTTTTTGCATTCACATCGCTATCGACAACAGCAGTAGTGGCGCAAGAAGCGCAAACTGCATCTGCAGTCGTATCTCCCGCGAAAAAGACGCTTGCTGATGTTGAATACCGCTTACCGTCAACAATCGCTCCCACTTTTCAACGCATTCACTTAAATATAGACCCTGACAACCCTACATATTCTGGAAAAACGAATATTGATGTAACGGTTAAAACCCCAACTAAGAAAGTGGGCTTTTATCAGCAAGATTTGACCGTAACTTCTGCGCGTTTAGTGTCTGGAAGCAGCAGCTTTCCTCTAAATGTTACGATTGAAGAATACGACATCAATTGGGGCGAATCGCAAAATGAGATTGCGCCTGGGAAGTATACGTTAGAGATTACGTTTGAAGGGAAAGTGAACACGTCTTCAGATGGCATGTATCTGTCACGTTTTGAAGAGACCAACTATATATTTACCCAGTTTGAAGATATGCATGCGCGAAAAGCGTTTCCAAGTTTTGATGAGCCAAACTTCAAAATTCCTTATCAAATGACCATCAGTTCTCCTGAACATCAGGAAATAGTGGGTAATACACCTGTTGAAAAGGTGACAGTGGAAAACGGCATAAAAACCGTAGTGTTTGAAAAAACTAAGCCCATGCCGACTTATCTTATTGCCTATACCGTAGGGCCTTTTGATAGTGCTGAAATTTCTGGGCTGTCGGTGCCAGGAAAAATATACGTTCCAAAAGGGTATGCCGATAAAACCAAATTTGTTATCAAACACATCCCAGAAATCCTAGCCTCGCTAGAAGATTTTTTCGGTATCAAGTACCCCTATAAAAAAATGGATTTTGTTGCCGTACCCAACTTTACCCACGGTGCAATGGAAAACGTAGGTTTAATTACCTATCGCGATAGTTTGTTACTGCTAGAAGATAACCCAAGCGTCACAGAGCGTTCACGACCGCTAAATGTTATTGCGCATGAACTTGCTCATCAATGGTTTGGCAACTTGGTAACAATGGCGTGGTGGGATGACCTATGGCTGAACGAAGCGTTTGCGTCTTGGGCTGCAAGTCATACTATGAAAACCTTGTATCCAGAGTTGAACTACGCCGATCGCATAGTACAAGAGGGAGCATTTGGTGCAGATGCTAGTCCCACGGTGAAACCTGTCAAAAAAGTAGTGAAAAGTCAGCCAGATGTGATGGATGGGTTGGGCTTGAACTACTCAAAAGGTGAATCAATTTTACAAATGATTGAATCGCTAATTGGTACAGAAAAGTTTCGTGAAGGTGTTCAAAACTACATGAATACCCATGCTTGGGGTAATACCGTAGCAGATGATTTGTGGCGCGCCCTAGATGAAGTGTCTGATTTCAACTTAAGCGCCATGATGAAAGCTTACTTGGAACAGCCGGGCTACCCACTTATTCATATTTCAAAAGATGGCAAATTAACCCAGTCCCGTTTTCACCTTGCTGGCGCGACCGTGGAAGATAAGACATGGGCAGTTCCTTTAAAGCTGACTTATCAATCAAACGGAAAAATACTAAACGAAGTGGTTTTTATTGATAAAGAAACCACAGTTTTACCTCAGCTTGCTGAAGCAGACTGGGTGTTCCCTAATGACAATGCAACAGGTTACTTCCGTTGGTCAATTGAACCAGCTCAGCTAAACGCACTGCTAAACAACATTGATGCGCTAAATAAGCGTGAAAAGAAAAATGTGCTATACAACTACCAGGCGCTGTTAAACGCAGATCAAGTAGGTGTAGACAGTGTGATGAAGGTGCTTAATAGCTTGGCAAAAGATGATGACCCTGCGGTCATTCGTGCGGCTGTTGGGGTGTTAGCTGAGTTTAGTTATTTAGTAAATGAAGACAATAAAGCCGCATATGCAAAGCTTCTAAATCAAAATTATATGCCTTTGTTAAACAAACTTACCTTGTCTCAAAGTGAGCAGGATAACGCAGATGTCATTCGCCTGCGTAACCAGCTATTCAGCTTACTGGGTACTCATTCGAACAATGATCAACTTGTTGAACAAAGCGTTAAAATAGCGAAACAGTACCTTGCAGATACTAGCAGTGTTCCTTCCGGTATTGCCGGTACAGCAATTGAAATTGCTACGCGAAATAGTGAACAAGGCGAGCAGGGCACATGGTTTAATACAATTGTAGAGGCTTTTAAAAAAGCACAGTTGCCAAATGTGAAAAGCACGCTGGTGTATTCGATGTACTTTGAAGACAAAGCGACCGTCTTTAAAATGTTAGATTTAGCGCTTACCGATGATATTACGCCTGCAAATACCATGTATATGGTGGTGAGAGTGGCACGTAACTTAGACGATCATACGCTATTGTACGAGTGGCTTAGTAAGAATAAAGACGCGCTACTAGCAAAAATGCCTGATTACCATGTAAGCAGAATGCCGGAATTTGTTTCAACAACCTGTTCGGCTGAAAACTTAGAAATGGCCAATGCGTTCTACGCGCCAATTAGCGAGACCTATCAAGGAATGGCACGCGGTGTCGAAATTATGCAGGACGAGTCTCAACAGTGTATGCGGCTGAAATCTGCATTTCAGGCAGACTTTAACGCCTTCTTAAACGAGCAGTTATAGGCAACAACGAAAAGGCGTTTACCCAGCGCTTTTTGTCCTAAAGTTATAATTGAAAGAGCGTCCACTAGGCGCTCTTTTTTTGTTCATAAAACTGTAACATGCACCACGGCGAGTCACTAAAATATTTCAAAGCTGAAACATTTACGCATTGTGACAAATCAACTTTCCCTGTACCAAAGTTCAGCAGAGTTAATCAATAAGTAAGTTTATTTTAAACGTCTAAGTTTCTGATTTTTAAAGTTTGTGACGTTTATATTATTATTTTTATTAAGTGCTTGCTGTATATACGTATGTATAAGAATTTATACCTTCCTTATACAAAAAAGCGGAAAGCAAAATGATTCATGAGGGTAACACACAAAAGTATAAGCTGAGGAAATCAGCTAAGGTAGTCAACGCGTTGTTGGCGGGCGCATTGTCGTTAGGCGTTGTTTCTATTAATGCCTCTGCAGATACAGTATGGCAAGAGGACTTCGAAGCAAATGAACTGCAAGGCAAGGGCGCAACTGGCTCAGACCCAGCGGGAGCAATTGTTGATCTTGAAGGTGTTGATCGTTGGTCAGTAGACGTGTCAGCGAGTGAGCTAAGTGCCACTTCAGACTGGTTCCGTGTTAAAAGCGGCGCAATGCAAGCACGTGATACTGACGGTGAAGTAGTCTGGTTGAGCGAGTCTATCGATATATCTGGTGCCGGTGATATCACCATAAATGCCGTGCTTTCTCAAAGTGGAAATTTTGAGTCGACAGACTACATCGATGTATTTTACTCATTAGATGGTGGCGCATTCGAGCTTATTACGCTTTCAGAAGGGGCAACGAATACGGTACAGGAAGACTTTGGTTCTGCAACACTGACCGAAACGATAGGTAGCGGAAGCACTTTAGAACTGAAAGTAGCCATGGCTAACAACTCGGGTACCGAATATCTCAATTTAGACAGTATTTCAGTAAGTGGAAATGGAACTACCGATGGTGGGGATACTGGCGGTAACCCTGACGACGGCGGTGAACCTTCAAATGAACTTCTTTTCTTAAGTGGTACTTGTTTTAACTGCCCTGATTTGGAAGCAGTTAACCTAGCCAGCGACTTTGTTGCATCTGACTATTACGCAGCTCTCGACACAGCTATTGCAAACGGTGAAAGTGCGCAAACGTTAAAAGACACGGCGCATAACATCATTGAAAATGGTCATCGTACGCTTTCTTACTCAGAAGTGTGGACAGCACTCACTTACACTGATGAAGATCCTGCTAACACCGATAACGTTATCTTGTTCTACAAAGGCATATCACAAGGCAAGTTTACCAACGGTAGCGGTAGTCAAAGCACCAACCCAGACAATTGGAATCGCGAACATGTTTGGGCTAAGAGCCATGGTTTTCCTAGCTCAAGCCTAACGGCATACAGCGATATTCTGCACCTGCGTCCCACCGATATTTCTGTAAATAGCTCGCGCGGCAACTTAGATTTTGATTTTAGTGATAGCGCGCTTTCTGAAGCTCCGTTAAACCGAGTTGATGGTGACTCTTTTGAGCCTCGTGACGCAGTAAAAGGTGATGTAGCACGCTCAATGCTATACATGGACGTGCGTTACGATGGCAATACAGCTGGTGATACCGAAGACGACTTAGTGTTAGTAAATCGCCTTACCTCTACTAGCGAAGCCGCGTTTGGTAAGCTTTGCGTATTGCTTCAATGGCATGAAAGTGATCCAGTGGATGATTTCGAACGTCGTCGTAACGAGCGCGTTTATGAATTCCAAGGAAACCGAAATCCGTTTATTGACAAACCTGAACTTGCTTCACTTATCTTCAACGAGAGTTGTGATGGTACAGGTGGTGATACTGGCGGTGACACGGGTGGCGATACTGGCGGTGACACGGGTGGTGATACCGGCGGCGACACAGGTGGTGATACCGGCGGCGACACAACACCTTCTACCAGCAGTATTTACATTTCAGAATACATCGAAGGTGGCGGTTTCAATAAAGGTATAGAGCTTTTCAATAGCTCGACACAACCGGTAAGTCTAGCGGGTTATGAGTTAGTTTTACTCTCCAATGGTGAGACCGCAGATGCTGACCGTAAAGTGTTAGCACTTGAAGGCACAATCCCAGCAGGTGGCGTAGCAACATTCGCTCACGGAAGTGCAGATGCACTGTTAACTGCCGGCTCAACGATTAGCAGCTTCGTGATTAATTTCAATGGCGATGACTACATTGAGCTCGTCGCTAACGGTCAGGTTGTTGATGCTCTAGGTACGTACGGCGTTAAAACTAACTGGGGTAAAGACGTTACTTTGGTACGCAAGAGTTCAGTAACAGCAGGCAATCCTAACCGCAACCCAGCGTTTACCCTTGAAGAATGGGATAGCCTACCAAAAGATACGCTTAACAATTTTGGTTCGCACAATGGATCTGTTAGCGAGCCTACGGATCCCACTGACCCGACCGACCCAACTGATCCTACAGACCCAACTGACCCAGTTGGTGAAGTAGTCTTAATTAGCGCTATTCAAGGTGAAGGCGATGAGTCAGCAATGGTTGGCGCTGACGTCATTGTGGAGGCTGTAGTAACAAAAGTTGTACCAGCCATGAGCGGTTTCTTTGTTCAGGAAGAAGCAAGTGATTCAGACGATAATCAGGCAACTTCTGAAGGTGTGTTCGTTTACGCAGGCTCATTCAACCTGCCGGAAGCAGGGGATGCGGTGCGTTTGCAAGGTACAGTAGGCGAGCGCTTTGGTGTAACTCAATTAACTCTGTCTGCAGAACTCGAGGTTACGGGTGTAGGTAGCAATGTGCTTTACACACCTGTTGCTATGCCATTTAGCCTTGAAACTGATTTGGAAGCACTAGAGGGCATGCATGTTAGTTTTGAGCAAACGCTTAAAGTTTCTGATGTCTACAATCTTGGACGTTATGGTCAATTCAACGTGTCTTCAGAACGCTTATTCATTCCCACTAATCAGTTTGTAGCGGGTTCACAAGAAGCGTTGGCACTAGCCGAAATTAATGCACGAAATACCTTATTGGTTGACGACGGAGAAACATCACAGAATTTGGATGATATTCCTTTCCCTGTAGGTGGTTTATCCCACAACAATCCACTGCGTTTGGGCAACAGTATCGAAGCTTTGGAAGGTGTTTTACATTACGCCTTTGGTGCTTACAACCTCATCCCTATTGGTGATATTCAAACCCTAGGCACTAACCCACGAACTGCTGCACCACAGCTAAATGCTATCGGTGATGTAAAAGTGGCTAGCTTCAATGTGCTTAACTACTTCAACGGTCCAGAATTCCCAACCTCTCGCGGCGCAGATTCAATTGCTGAATTTGAACGTCAGAAAGCGAAAACTATTGCAGCTATTGTAGCGATGAATGCCGATGTACTTGGCCTTGTTGAAATTGAAAACGATGGTTATAGCAGTGACTCTGCAATTGCGACACTAGTTGACAGCGTTAACGCTGAACTGGGTAGCGATGCATACAGCTATGTTGCATTAGAATCACAGCTAGGCGGCGATGAAATAGCGGTAGGTATTATCTATAAGCCTGCTGTAGTTTCGTTACAGGGCAACCCTGTGACTTCATCTGAAGCCCCATTTGACTATGGTAACCGTCAACCTTTACTACAAAGCTTTAACGTAAACAGTAACGGCGAAGACTTTACCTTAGCGATAAACCACTTTAAGTCAAAAGGGAGCTGTGGCAGTGCTACAGGCAATAATGCTGATTTAGGTGACGGTCAAGGCTGTTGGAACGAACTGCGTACCCAAGCAGCACAAGGCCTAATTTCTCTTGTTGAGCAAAATAGTGATGTATTGTCTGACCGCGTTATCGTAATGGGTGATTTGAATGCCTATGCGAAAGAGGAACCTATCCTTGCGCTTGAAGAGGCTGGCTACAGTAACTTGGTTAACTTCTTCGATGGCGACAGCGCTTATTCGTATAGCTTCGGCGGCGAAGTAGGTTATCTCGATCATGCCTTATCAAGCCCTTCATTAACTGAATATGTGGTAGATGCAACGGTATGGCACATTAATGCCGATGAACCTCGTGTGTTCGACTATAACGTTGAATATAAGACTGAAAACCAGCTTTCTAGTTACTACGGCGCTGATGCGTATCGCTCGTCAGATCACGACCCAGTAGTGGTAGTGCTTAACTTCCCAGAAGAAGTAACAGTTGGAGATTTTGATGGTGATAACGATGTGGATTACAACGATATCATGGCCTTCTATCAACTGTTTTTGCAAGGGCAAGCAACGGGTGAAAACTACGATTTCAACGGCGACGGCCAAATTAGCTTCTTCGATATTCAGGCGTTAATGGCGATGTGTACACGCGCTAACTGTGCAATTTAATTTTAGGAAAATAACAATGAAAAAATTCTTTTTACTATTAATGGCTGCCGCTACTTTTAATGCAAATGCAGCTTACATCTCGATTACAACAGATAAGGATATTTATAACGTTGGCGAGACAATTACAGCAACAGTGAGAGCTTCAGAGTTGTCATTAAATGGGGTTCAGACATACTTCTTCGGGTATGATATAGCAGTTTTGTTTGATTCGTTGTTTGTGAGTTTTGACCCAACTACAGTAACGGACCTAGGTGCTATTGGGATTCCATTATTTGGGCCTCGCAACGATAGTTCTGCTAATTCAGCGTCATTAACCAGTGCTACGTTTGCGCCTGTTGAATTTTTTCAAGAGGGCAAAAGTGAGGTAGATATTTTCTCTTTCGTTTTAGTTGCGCTAGAAAGCGGAATGGTCGACCTTTCATTCTCTGAAGCTGAATTGTCAAATAACATAGGGTCTAATTTATTTCTCGATACTCCTCAAGGCACAAGCTTTGAAATCGCTCAAGTACCTGCACCAGGTACCTTCGCGCATTCGCTTCTGGCTTTAGGTGGTATGTTTTTCGCTCGCAAACGTGTGAAGTCATAAACCTTAATGGCTAAAAGTTTAAGCCCAGCCACGTGCTGGGCTTTTTTATTTCTATTGCTATTTACATACGGCTTTAAATAAACCACACTGAATAAAAATACAATAAGTGCGCACCATGTTAGAAACCATTTCTTTTTCTCAACGCCAACGACTGGCGTATATCGATTTCTGCCTTTTGTTTAAGGGGGCTATTCATCGCCAAGACTTAATAAATCGCTTTGAAGTGGGACTATCGGCTGGTTCTCGTGACTTTACACTATACAAAGAGCTCGCCCCTGATAACTTAGTCTACGATCCAAGGGAAAAACGTTACTTTCAAACAGAAAGCTTTATTCCGGTTTTTGAACACGATGCAAAGCGAACCCTTGTGAAGCTTGCCAACGACATATCAGATGGATTTGATGCGATCGGTGACATACATTTCCCTGTTGAAAGTGCATCTTCACTTAATATTCCTGATATTTTTGTGGTGGCGAAAGTGGTACAAGCCATCGTGAACAAAAAGGCGATGAGCGTAATCTATACGTCGCTTTCAAGCGGCAGTGGTGCAAGAGAGTTAGTGCCTCATAGTATTGTTGATAATGGTCAACGCTGGCATGTTCGCGCATTCGACAGAAAATCACAAAGTTTCAGAGATTTTGTGCTAACTCGAATTAGTAAGGTAACGGTTAAAGCAGAACCTGAAACCCATGAATGCATAGATTGCGATGAGGAGTGGGGACGATTTATCTCACTTGAAATTGTGCCGCATCCTAAGAATATTAAATATGCTACCGCAATAGAGCTTGATTACGCCATGGAAGAAGGCGTGCTTACATTGGAAGTGCGGGCTGCCATGGCGGGATATCTGCTTAGACGTTGGAATGTTGATTGTACAAAACATGCAAGCTTACGTACCGGAGAGTATCAACTTTGGCTTAGGAATCAGCAGAGCCTTGCGAATACCGACAATTTAGCCATCGCGCCAGGGTACATTGCAGAGCAAGAACCCTATACCGTATAAAATGTGAAAGTGGCCTGCCAAACAGCACCTTGTTAAGTGTTAGTACATGCAGCTAACCGATATATTTCTTGATACAAACCAGCAGCGTGTCTTTGTCTAAAGGCTTGGCTAAAAAGTCAGTCATGCCGGCAGCCAAGCACTCTTCTTTGTCTTCTGCGAAGGCGTTTGCAGTGAGCGCAACAATTGGTGTATCAACCTCCAATGCCTTGCGTAATATTGTTGATGCCTCAATTCCTCCCATGACGGGCATATTGCAGTCCATCAAAATAAGGTCGAATTGATGTCGCTTGCCCACGTCTACCGCATCTTTTCCGTTCTTAACATGCAGGAACTTATAGCCTTCTGACTGCAATATAGTCTTCACGATTTCGGCATTGATTTCGTTGTCTTCAGCTAGCAGTATGCGTTTCTTCTTATTGCCTTCTTTAACATCATTATGAGATACGGGTTTTGTCTCAATTAACCTTCCTAAATCATGCTCAAGTTCTCGACGATTAATGGGCTTAGCATGCGTACGCCAGATAAGTTCAGAAACATCATTTTCATCTTCTAGTCGTTCCAGTTCAGCAGAGATAAGAATGATTTTAGGAAATTTATCTGGGTTCATCGCCTTCAACTGTTCTAGCAAATCGACCCCACTCATCTCTGGCATAGACAAATCAAGAATAATAACGTCGAAAGCCAGTGGGCTGTCTGATAGGTAGGCTTTTGCACTATCATAACTTTGGGGCACAATCGACATGGAGGTAACAACATGCTCAAAATATTCGCGGCTGGTTTGTAAGTCATCAACTATCGCACAGCGCAAATTAGCACTGGGTTCAACGTTAATGTCGGGCAGCTGAGATTCTTCCGCTGCCATGGTAAAACTGAAGGTGCTTCCTTGGCCTACAAATGAGGTTACATTGATGTCGCCGAGCATGAGTTTCGCCAACTGCTTCGCAATACTTAATCCTAGCCCTGTGCCCCCGTACTCGCGGGTGGTGGATTGGTCGGCTTGCTCAAATTTCTTAAAGATATTATCAAGCTTAGATGACTCGATACCAATGCCGGTATCAATAACATCGAAGCTTAAATAATTGCCGTTCGGGCGTTTGGTATAGGTGACCTTTAACGTGACAGAACCTTGTTCAGTAAACTTAATTGCATTACTTAACAAGTTGTGCAGAATTTGCGAAATACGAGTGATATCGCCTTTAATTACGTGAGGTAGGTCAGGGTCTTTTAAGTAATGAAATTCAAGACCTTTTCTGTGGCAGTAAACCCGCTGTAACGACACCACATCGTCCAAGACTTGTAATAGGTCGACTGGCGCCTGTTCAATTTTGATTTTGCCTGCTTCAATTTTTGATATATCGAGAATATCGTTGATTAACACAAGGAGTTGCCTACCAGCAGTTTCGGCTTTTCTAAGGTAGATGTTGCTTTTGTCAGGGTTGTCTATGGCCAACTCGATCATGCCAAACAGGCCGTTCATTGGTGTGCGAAGTTCGTGACTCATGCTTGAAAGAAACTCTGATTTTGCTTTGCTTACTCTACGAGCCTCATCAGCCGAACTTTCCGCTTGCTCTTTCAAGCTCGTTAGTTTGGCAAATGACCGTTTAACGGTGCGCTCCATAGGGGAAAAGATGAATGCTGCCTCGATACATAATAGAGCGAGTGTGGCTAGCCATAAGTAAACTTCAATCGAAAGAACCACATCTACTCTAGCAGTGGCGTCTTGCTCGAACCGCGCGACGACATAATCAAGCTGTTGTAATAGCGATGTCAGCGCTTGAATATCTAAAAGCGTAGTGGGCTGACACTGTGCTGCATCTAAAATTTGATCGGCGCTTTTTATGTATCGGTTTACTTTGTTGTCGAGCTGGCCTTCGTTAAAGTAAGTATTAGAGATAGAGGCGGGAAGGTTATCGAGTGACACAAGCTGTTGATGATGTTGTTTGAAACGTGCTAACGATTGCGCCAAATACCTTTGCTCTTCACTGTCTTCGCAAATGTTTGGTGTAGAGGTGAGCAACGCAATACGCTGTGAAAGCATGCGTTGCTGGCCCGCGATATTGATAATTTCAGCATCTTTCTTCTGATCACTGATTAATTCGTACAGAACAATAAAAGAAAGAGTGACGAGTGTAGCGGTTAGCAATAACGCAACGATATAACGAACACGTATAGACATAAGGGTAGTAGTGGCACAGTGATAACTAAAAGATAATAGATACCAAGTGGTTACGCAATGTGCCGAGAAAATTACTTACGCTTATGTTGCTCTATTTAATATCGTTCGGGATGTTATTAGGCACCCAGCCTCGCAATACCGCCTCTTTAGTGTAAAAAGCCGCGTTTTTATCATTCAGAAAATGAGAGTTTATTGCTGGTGAGGAGACTGCTTTAGGTGCACCTTCTCCATGAGATTGGTACTCGGAAAATCTTGCTTCTGTGTGGGGATTAAATGGTCTCTTTGTACCTGATGGCGTAGTTCCACCCATAGTAGTCCAGCGCTTTTGGATGATATGACCTGCCATATAGGTGTTGATAAACGTGGTTTTACCTACAGCGTAAGGGTTTGCATATCGGCCATCTGAAAAGGTGGTTGTAGGATGCCAAGGCCTTCCCAGTGCCACGCTTTCATCTGGAACGCCGTGTTCTCTTTCAAGCCTACAGTTATTGAACGTTAACCCATAAGGACGCTGTAAATGAGTGCTTGGGGCGGTGATGTAGCCTGTTAGTCCTTCGCTATCACCGCCAGAATAACGTGTACGGGAAACAATAGAAACGCTTTCAAAAAACGCGGTGCCCTCACCAAAAATAAAGTCAATATGTCCTGCTATTGTTCCGCCTTCAATCAGAGCGCGGTCACCTTTTAAATAGAGGGTATCTTGGTAACCCCAGAGTGCGACATTTTTAAGGTAAGTGCGATCTGAGTTCACATCGGTTTTAAGCGCTACTGCCTGCGTACCTGATAATCGAGTAGGATCGTCTTTTGCTTTGACCTCGTTACCGGGATAATCAAAATCATTGGTGATAGTGATATTTTCCAGAGTGATATTATCACCTAAAATCTCCACAGTGGCAGTGCGACGAGTTCCCCATTTTTCTTGAGAATTCTCTGCGACTTGTTGACCTGCATATCGATTGAAAACGATAGTCGTTGTTTCTTGCGACTGGCCCACAAAGTGAACATTATCAACGTTTATGACGACACGCTCTCGATAAACGCCTTCGTTAATAAAGACGGTCCATACTTTATCTTTTTGTGGCTTGTGAGACGCGATATAAGTAACAGCTTGGGACACAGAGTTAAAATGAGGTAAAGCGTCCTTAGTTACGTCACTGTCATCGTCACTGTCATGTGATTTAGCTACCACTACATCCGTCGTTGCTGGCATTGCCGCGCTTAATCCACTGAAAAGTATACCTGCCAGCAACACAAAGGCTAAACTAAGACTAACACGTGCTTTATTAAATTCCATAGTATTTATTCTTCTACAGCCCGTGCTTGTTAAATGGTTGGCTATTAATAAACACATTGTTTATTGAAAGATGCGCTACGTTTTCGATAACGGCATCTTTAAGCGCACGTTTTATCGTTATGTTATTCAACGTCAACCCAGAAATAGGCGTATGGTCATACCCGCGAAGCACAAAGGCCCGGTTAGCTGACGCAACGTTCAAGTTCTCTATAGTGATATCTTCCAGTAGTGGAGGGAAGTTACCGGCATCACCTTCTTCGTAGAAGAAATTCACGACAACAGCGTCTTTCACCGTCCCAATAACGATATTGCGATAGTTTAGATTTTTTAGGTGGCCACCCCGAATACTGTTGGTTTTAATTCTAATGCCGCGGTCTAAATCAGGGCTACTCATGGTGCAATGCTGAGCATAGAGATTCTCTACACCGCCGGATATTTCACTGCCGATTACAACACCGCCATGGCCAGCCTTCATCTCGCAATGTTCTATGACGATATTACTGCAGGGAACATTGACCCTTCTGCCGTCTGCATTGCGTCCAGATTTAATGGCAATGCAATCGTCCCCTGTATCAAATGTACAGTTAGAGATAAGAACGTTCGTGCAGCTTTCAGGGTCGCACCCGTCCGAATTTGGGCCGAAACTTTTACAGTACACGTCGTTAACGGTGACGTTCTTGCAAAGCACAGGGTTAACTAACCAAAATGGAGAGCGCAGGATGGTAACACCCTCGATAAGTACATTTTCACAGCGGTAAGGTTGTATAAACGGAGGGCGCAGGTAATTATTTTCAAAAACGCGGTCACTAACGGGTGTCCCGTTTTCTACCATTTCTTGCAGCGTGTCTCTGGTATATTTTTGGTTCTCAACCGGATCGTCACCCCATGTTGAAGCCTTCCACTTACCTTTCCATGGCCACCAGTTGTCTTTCGCAGCGCTACCGTCAAGCGTACCTTTGCCGGTGATTGCGATATTACTTTGCTCAAAAGCATAAATAAGAGGGGAGTAACCCATTAACTCCATACCTTCCCAGCGAGTAAAAACATATGGTTTGTAATCATCAGGATTGGTAGAAAATCGAATTGTTGCGCCTGCCTCAATATGCAAGTTTATATTCGACTGTAAGTGAATTGGGCCGCTGCATAGCCAGTCGCCTTTTGGCACAACCACTTTGCCACCACCTTGGCGTGCGACTTGGTCGATAGCTGCATGTAACGCTTGCTTAAAGTCACTGCCATTTTCATTTAAAAAGTCGGTAACATTAGCTTCGCGCTTTGCAAAGGTGGGGCGCTTTATCATCCCTTTAATAAGGTTTGCTTCGGCGTCCCACTGGCGTTGAGTCCTTCCCGTTTCGGTCACATTTGCACATCCGGATAGGAATGTAGGAACACCTACAGCCATCCCAGAAGCTGCAACAGTGGTGGCGAGACCAGACTTTAAGAAGTGACGTCTGGCATTCGGTGAGTTAGGTCGGACCATCATATACCCCTTTTATTTACAATTTAGCGCTTTTTACTTATTCAAATAATGTGCAGCCAGAATGAATGGGCCTACACCTTTCGCGTCGTTTGCTCTGATTGGCTCACTCATGTAGTAGTCGAATGAACCATCTCTATATGGATTTCCACCAAGACCAGCAACAGCGCAAACTTGCTCAAGGCTGATAACGTTAGTATCTGGATTAACCGAAATCATTTGATCAAGGAGTCCAGCAAACCCTTTTTCTGCGTGAGCTTTGTATTCATCAGGAAGAAACTTAAGGCTTGCACCTTTAGCCATAGCGTAGGTCAACATTGCTGTACCTGATGCTTCAAGGTAGTTTCCTTCACGGCTTCCCAAGTCAGTAACCTGATACCAGGTGCCTGAATTATGTTGATAGGTAAGCGTAGCGTCGATAAACGCTTTAAAGCGCGCTTTTAGCCACGGTGTTTTTGGATGTTCGGCAGGAACAACTTCTAGCACATCCACCATTGCCATAGCATACCAACCTAGCGAACGTGACCAGTGATGTTGAGAAAGACCTGTTTCTTTATCAGCCCACTTTTGCTTTTTAGATGCGTCCCAGCCATGTAAGGGGAGGCCTGTTTTTTCGTCGTAAAGGTGCTCTTCAATGAGTTCAAATTGCAAAAATACGTCGTCTAGCTCTTTCATATCGCCGTACTTAACAATGTATTCAGCGTAGAAGGGGGCCCCCATGTATAGGCCATCAAGCCACATTTGGTCTGGATAGCGTTTCTTATGCCAAAAGCCACCTTGCTCGGTACGTGGGTGAGTAGTAAGCTGCGTTCTAAGTAGGTCAGCGGCTTTTTTGTATTTAGGGTTGCCGGTTTCTTCATAGAGGAAAAACAGCACTTTACCAGGGTTAACCATATCAATATTAAACTTATTGATATCATAGGTTTTGATACTTCCGTCTTGTTGAACCAACATGTCGTAGTAACCTTTTACATAAGACAGGAGACGGGGATCTTTAATCTCTTGATAGACTTCTGTTATGGCAAGGAGGTTGAGACCGTGAACGTAATCCCATTGTGGCTTCTCATCCCAATCGATTTGCCAAGCTTCTGGGAAACGCACCATCTCAGACTCTATCATTCTCATAGACCATGATTGTGTGTTGTCGAGAGGCATTTGTACCCAATCATTTGCATTAGCAGCGGAAGAAACAAACGCCGTGCAAGCTACAACGGAAGCTGCGCGTAGAATACCTTTTAGCATAACAAACCCTTATTTTTATAACATTGTAAATACATTCTGTGCTACCGGTAGCATAATGGTTTTTATTTGCTCATATGTCAACGGAATTATTTACATTTTTTAACTTTTATTTTACGCATTTAAAAAGTGTTCAATGTGACATAAATAACTGTATTTAAATGTTTTAATTAAAGCGCTCACCCTGCTTTGGTAAGTTTCTATAGTCTCTTCTTTTTTCATCATTGCATATCAAATTTCTACTTATTGTAAATTTTTTCAACAAAATTGTTGCCACCGGTAGCATAACTGTTTAGGATGTAAATCAAATGTAAAGCTTGAGTGTTGTTTTCGAGGTTTACATTATTGCCGAAGAGAAGTTTTGCGTTAATTAGAAAACATAGCTGTACCCTGCAACTCTTCTCATTCAAGGTTTTGGTGGTTTACGAGACCACTATAGAGAATGAATTAGAATTGACGCGTTTTCGCTTCCTTAACAGCCAAGACGTGCTATCGGATAAATGTAAAGCATTGACGGTATTAATCACCAAAATGTTATCCGGTGGCATAAAGGGAAGTGAAATGGTTAAATACGATAAATGTTGAATTTGTGTAAATTTGAATAGTTCACACACGTTTCAAAAGCATCTTCACCTTTTGTCAGTATGCGCGTCTCTTATAAATATAAAAACCGGAGAAACAACAATGTTACCAAAGAAAAAGCAACTCGCTGTTCTTGTTACGCTAGCGTTGTCAGGCGCACATATTCATGCGCAAGAAGCCACAGACGAACAAGCCAGTGAAACCGAAGCGCAAAATATGGAAGTCATTGAAGTATCAGGCTTTCGTGGATCACTTAATAAATCACTGATGGAA
This sequence comes from Alteromonas sp. BZK5, assembly GCF_014349115.1. Lineage (NCBI taxonomy): Bacteria > Pseudomonadati > Pseudomonadota > Gammaproteobacteria > Alteromonadales > Alteromonadaceae > Alteromonas > Alteromonas sp. BZK5. The sequence goes on from NZ_JACSOE010000005.1 coordinate 49,964, forward strand.
AAGCGAACATCAGTTAACAGTAAAGAATCAATTGTTGCGCAAGACATTGGTAAATTCCCGGACTTAAATATTGCTGAGTCAATTCAACGTGTACCCGGCGTAGCCATTTCTCGTGAAGGTGGAGAAGGGCGCCAAATTACTTTGCGTGGTTTGAGCCCTTCATTTACCCGCACAACACTTAATGGCATGGAAGTGCCAGCAAGTACAGATGGCACTGACTCAGGTGGCGGTGTAAACGGTGGACGTGGCTTTGACTTTAACATTTTCGCTTCTGAATTGTTCAACCGCGTAGATATTCAAAAATCTCCTACCGCCTCTATGGAAGAAGGCGGCATTGCAGGTACGGTTGATCTGTACTCGGCAAAGCCGTTTGATTACGACGGTTTTAAATTCGTTTCATCTCTTCAAGGCGGCTATAACAGCATTACAGAAGAGACCGATCCTCGCGCCGCTTTCATGATCAGCAACCGTTTCGCTGACGACAAAGTCGGTGTGCTTTTCTCGGCAGCGTTCTCAGAGCGTACAGTAAGACAGGAAGGTTTTGGTACAGTTCGTTGGACTACTCCAGTTCGTGATGGTGGTGGCATCTTTGGCGATACATCAAACACGGTTGTTAACGGCACACCTGACGTAGATGATTGCCAGTATGAAGGTGAGTCGGTAGACCCGATTAATTGTTTATGGACTCCTCGTTTACCTAGACCTGACTACTTTGGTAATGATCAAGAGCGTGTAGGCTTCACCGGTTCAATTCAGTGGGCTGCAACAGATAATTTCACACTTACGTTAGACGGTTTAGTGTCCAAGCTTGATAACACCCGTACCATGTATAACTTCTTCCACATGTTCAGAAGTACATTCGAAGAAATTACACCTACCTCCATTACTGTCCATCCTAATGGTCAACAGATGCTGGCTGGTACGTACGACGGTATCAAATCGCGTATTGAAAGCCGTTTACAAGAATCAACCACTGACTTTAGCCAATTTGTAATTTCTGGCGAGTGGTTTATTGGTGAAAACCTTAAACTTGATATGATGGCCGGAACAGCAGAGTCTGACGCTCGTTCAGAGCAATATCGTTACAATATGACGTTGCTGGAAGAAACCAGCTACGGCTTTGACTTTAGCAATAACAGCAACGCGCCAGAAGTGACTTACGGTTACGATGTTAACGATGCAAGCAACTATAACCTAAGCGATGGCCGATTACGTGCTACTGATGTATTGCGTGAAAACGACACGGTCAAATTTGATGCGACATACTTAGGTGATGAAGTCACTATTAAGGCTGGCTTTGCCTACAATGACCGTGTTGTAACCTACAGTGAAGAGCAAATAAATGGCTTCCCAGATCAAGACTCGGCAGTAGGTTTTGCTGAAATTATGCCGGTAGACGATTTCGGAAGTGGTTTTGACGGCCCTCTTGACCCGTTCCTTGTAGCCGACTTTGACGCTATTAATAGCCAATTGTTAGATGTGGTTTGGACACCGCGTTCTGCACAAAGCTGGCAAGTAGGCGAAGAAACATCTGCTATGTACCTTGAGCTTGATACGAGCTATGAGATTGCCGACATGTTACTTCGCGCTAATTACGGTGTGCGTTATGTGAAAACAACCACAACCTCTGAAGGCTTTATTCAAGGCGAAACGGTACAAATCGAAAACGAGTACAATAACTTTTTACCAGCAGTTAACTTAGCACTTGAAGCAACTGATGACGTAGTTGTTCGCCTTGGCTTAACACAGTCTATGACTCGTCCAAGCCTGAACTCATTAAACCCTGGTAACCCAAGCTTTGATTATATTAACGGCTCGGTGAGCGTGGGGAACCCATTCCTTGATCCGTTTACGTCGAACAACGTTGACTTTGGTGTTGAATGGTACTTCGATGACGAAGCGCTACTAGCAGCAACAGTGTTCTACAAAGACATTGATAACTGGATTGTTCGCGCATCAGAAGAGCGTTTAGTCGACAGTGCTTACTACGACTTTATCGACAACGATGCACAGTTTGACCCTGTAATTGCGCTAGACCCTCGCACTATTCCATACGAGCATAGCAGTCCAATTAACGCTGAAGACAGAAGTGTAAGCGGTTATGAGTTAATTTATCAGCAGCCGCTAAGTTTCTTACCAGGACTGTTCGAAAACATGGGTATCGTGTCGAACTATACGCACGTTAACGCTGACGACATCGAAGGTATGAGTGAAACATCGTACAACTTTACGGTGTATTACGAAACAGACCAATACGGTGCGCGTGTGTCAGTTAACAAACGCGACGATTACCTGACAGACTTTACTGGCAGCAATGGTAACGTTGCGCACGGTACGACAGGACCTACGCAGGTAGATTTCTCGTCATTTTATAACGTAAACGACGAGCTAACGTTGACCTTTGAAGTCATTAACCTTACCGATGAGTACGAGCGCTTGTTTACCACGGGTGATGGCTCTTTGAACTTGGTACGTGAGTACAACCACACGGGCCGTCAGTTCTTCTTGGGCGCTCGTTATACTATGTAAAAAAACAGGCCGGGCAATTATGTTGGCCAGCCTGAGATAATAATTAAATGTTGTGTTCCGTGAAGACGGGTGTGTTTGGCCATCGTAATGATGGCCTTTTTTATGTGCAAAAAGTGTAGGCCGGGAGGAGTTCAGCACGCCTCTACCTCACTTTTTGAGCAATTTGCATCGCAACAATAGAAATATTGAAAAGGAGAAAAGGTGTGAAAAATTCAAGTAAACCCACCACAGGGAAAATATTCAACGCGCTGCGCTACAGTTTTGCAAGCGTTTTGGCTGTATCGAGTACTTTTGCAGAGGCAGACCAGCAAGGCACGAGTACACTTCACATTAGTTACGCGGCGCAATCTAGCGCTTATGCACTTACCAGTTCGGGTTCCCAAAGTGCTTCAATCCAAAGCGCTACTAATAAAGGCAGTGAAGAGGCTGTAAAAGCTCCACCCTACAAAAAGCCAGTTACCCTACATCTGGTCGGCGATTCAACCATGTCAGACAAGCCTATGTTGTCATATCCAGAACGTGGGTGGGGGCAATTGCTTCCTGAATTCATGCTGCCCAATCTTAATATTAAAAACCACGCGGCTAACGGCAGAAGCACAAAGCGATTTGTAGATGAGGGTCGCTGGCAGCTTCTGTTATCCGATCTGTCTGAAGGTGATTTTGTGGCTATTCAGTTTGGTCATAACGATCAAAAACAGTCGGATCCTGCTCGCTATGCCGACCCGGAAAATGCTTATCAAGCTTACTTGAATCAGTTTGTTCAGGATGTTGAAGCAAAAGGGGCATCAGTGATTATCGCAAGTAGTATTTGCCGGCGTCATTTCACTGAGGAAGGTGTGTTAAAACGGACGTTGCTGGAGTATGCCGATGCAGCGAAGAAAGTGGCAGCACAAAATAACGTGCCATTTATCCCTATGAACGCTTTAACTTGCGATTTTCTTGCTCAGGTAGGCGAGCCTAACAGCAACCATTACTTCATTAAGGTGCCCGCCGACCTTTATGCGCGCTACCCTGAAGGCAAAACGGACAACACTCACTTGAACGTTGTGGGCGCGGCGAAAATGGCGCAAATATTCGTGCGAGAGCTAAAAGCGACAGCGCACCCACTGGCAAAATACGTATATCGAGACACGTTGTAAGCTCACATAAAAATGAAGTGGCGCGTTATTGCGGGCGTGCCGCGTTCTTTAGTGGGAGATCGCCTTTATCTTAATTAGCGTGCTTGCTTATGGTTACAATGGCAGGAAATAGAAGAGAAAAGAAAGAGGAATGTCACATACCGACTATAGCGACGGTATGTGATTAGTGAAGGAATCGCCTGATATAATGGCACCGGGGTAGGTAATCACAGTCGCTGCCACTTTTGCCCCATAGCTCGCGCTCTCAACAGGTTTTCTACCTGCAAGTCGAGCGGCCATATAGCCGCCATTGAATGCATCGCCAGCAGCCGTTGTATCAACCACCTGTTCAACACGCTCAACAGGCACAATACATTGTTCTTGTTGACGGAGTATATGAACGCCAACCGCTCCGTTTTTCATAACGATTTCTTCAATCTGTTTGTCGGCTAAATAGTTAAATATTTCATCAGCATTAGTGTGGCCAAACAGCATTAAATGGTCGTCCGCACCTGGGAACGCCAAGTCTGCTTCAGCATATGCCTTACCCGTCCAGTATTTAGCATCTTCTAGAGATGACCAAAGGCGAGCTCGATAATTAGGATCAAAGGCAATCTTACTGCCTTTGGCCTTGAGGGACGAAATTAGTTCGAAAAGTGTAGCGCGCTGTTCATCATCTAAAATGGCAATAGAGATACCGCTCAAATAAAACCAATCACAAGCAAATTCAGCGCCCTTCATAATGTTGAGCGTCTGTGTTGCTGCAGATTGGTTACGCCAATATGCAAAGGTTCTTTCACCCTCGTTGTCGTTGCGGATCATATACAGGCCAAGGTTATGCGACGACGAGCGAAACACTAAATCAGTGTTAATTTCGTGCTCACCCATTTTAAACAGCAGCTCATCGCTTAAAAAGTCTGCGCCGATCGCCGTTAAGTAACTAATGGAAGATGAAGGCAAGCAGCGTTTTAAATAAACCGCAGTGTTGTACGTGTCGCCAGCAAAGCTTTTCGCCATCAGATTATTATCTGTGTTTTCATCGCGCGTACTAACTGATGACTCACGTTGAGTGCTTCGAAGCTCTACCATGCACTCGCCAAAAATAACCATTCTTTGGTTGGTATCAACTATGCTCATGCCGCAGCCTCATCAAACAATGTTAGGCTTTGTTGACATGCCAAAGTTATAGCTTGCCAATTTTTCGCTTCAATGGCTGCCTTCGGCATCATCCATGTACCGCCTACTGCTCGAACATTGCCAAGCGAGAGATACTCATTCGCGTTGTCGCCATTAATGCCGCCGGTAGGGCAGAAGCAAACATCGCTAAATACGCTTGAAATAGCTTTAAGAAAAGGTGTTCCGCCGCTAAGACTCGCAGGAAAGAACTTCATTTCGCGAATGCCTTTTTGGTGCGCCAAAAGAATATCGGCAGGCGTAGCGACACCTGGCAAAAAGGGTGCATTAGACGCAATCAGTGTATCGAGCAATGTCTCTGAGCTTGTGGGCGTTATCAAAAATTGCGCGCCTGCATCCAACGCTTCAAATACGTGGTTGCGATTTAACAATGTGCCCATGCCGACAACGAGTTCAGGAAACTGTTTTCTAATCGCTGACAGGGCTTCAAATGCTGCGTCGCTGCGTTTCACTACTTCTATGTTGCACAGGCCGCTATTTGCAATTGCTTCTGCTAGGTGAAGCCCCTCGTCAACAGATTTAGGCTGAATAATAGGGAGTAATGGGGCGCCTTTAAGCATGGAAAAGGTACTTTTCATCACGCGGTTCCTTTTAGTGAATCTAGCGAACTTTCTGTTAACGTAGTGGGAGCAGAACCTTGCTGACCTTCGTTGCTGTTTTCGTGCGATAAAATGCTAAGCAGCTGATTAACTTTTTCGAGCACTTTTTCTTTGAACGTAGTGTTTACCGACAGTTCAGCGAACATGGTTTCAAGAGAGAGCAATTTTTTAGCAAGTTCTATTGCCTGAAAGTCTACCGATTTTGCTGTGGCCCTTAACATACTATCTAGCGGGTCGGTGATAGTTTCGTTTAAACGTGCCTTGTTGTTTACAAATAGGCACCAGGCCGCAACGGCACTGCAGAGCAAATCAATATTTCGTTTTGCTTTTAGGTTATCGCGTACTGTGTCGAGAATTCGAAATGGGATTTTCTGTGACCCATCCCAAGCAATTTGCGACAACAGGTGGCGAATGTGCTTATTCTCATAGCGCTTTACAATGTCTTGTGCGTAAGCGTTCAGATCGAAGTCTTGTGTTCCGCTATCGGCATTCTCGTTATCACTGGATAGAGACGGAACAATTTCTTCTTTCAACATGGTTTGAATCAGTTGCTTTATGGCTGGGGTACGCATTGCGTCGAATACGGTTTCCTTGCCAAGCAATAACCCTATGTAGGCCAGTGTTGAATGTGTGCCGTTTAGAATGCGAAGCTTAGCTTTCTCAAAGAAGCTCACATCATGAGTAAAAGTAACGCCAACTTTATCCCAAGCAGGTCGTGGGCCAGAAAAATTATCTTCAACCACCCATTGAGTAAATGCCTCTCGCTGAATAGGCCAGTTATCAGTTAAACCCAGCTCAGCGGCAACGTTGGCTTTAAAGCTGTCTTCAGTTGCTGGCGTAATACTGTCAACCATAGTGCAGGGGAAGGCGATGTTCTCGCTGATCCATTGGCCGAGTGATTCATCCGTTTTATTGGCGAACTCGGTCACCGCTTTTTGCAGCTTTTTACCGTTGTCTGACACGTTGTCACAGCTGATAATAGTAATATCTGCATAGCCTGCCTGCTTACGTTGTGCTAGCGCTTGCACAATTAGGCCAACTGCACTTACCGGTGTTTCTGGCGTGACTAAATCAGCTTTAATATCCGGATGATCAGTATCTAGATGACCTTGCGCATTAAGGCAATAGCCCTTTTCTGTCACGGTAAGCGTCACAATTTTAGTTTGCTTGTTTACCAGTGCAGCAACAATGTCTTCACGATCATGTGCTAATGTAGAAAGGTTTTTAATTGCGCCGATAATGTGGGTTTCAGGCTCGTTATCAACAATACACAACGCATAGAGATTGTCTTGTGTACTCAACGCTTCTTTAAGAGATGCGCTGCGCATTGACACACCGTGAATGCGCCAGTCACCGCCATAAGCCAGCGCCTTTTCGGTATAATACGCTTGGTGCGCACGGTGAAAGGCACCTGGACCAATATGCACAATGCCACAACCGGTTGCTTCCAGATCGTAATTTGGTTTACTTACGCTGTCACTTAAAAGAGGTAGCGTTGAAATTGATAACGGCTTTGTCATGATTACCCCAGTTTGTACGCTTGTTTAGCAAAATCATAAGTGAGTTTTCTTGCAATGCTGGCCGCTTCTGTTTCACTGATGCGGTGCTCCACAACTAGCTGTGCAAGGAAGCGACAATCAATGCGTCTGGCAACATCGTGACGTGCAGGAATAGACAAGAACGCGCGCGTATCGTCATTAAAACCAACAGTATTGAAGAAACCTGCGGTTTCTGTCACTTGATGTCTAAAGCGCAACATGCCTTCAGGGCTATCGTGGAACCACCAAGAAGGACCGAGTTTCAGGCAAGGGTAGTGGCCTGCAAGCGGTGCTAATTCACGGCTGTACGTGGTTTCATCTAATGTAAATAGAATAATGTCGAGGTTAGGCTCGTTACCGTATTTACCGAGTAACGGGCGAAGCGCTTTAACAAAATCTGTTTGCATTGGAATGTCGTGGCCTTTATCGCGACCAAACTGTGTAAAGAGCTGACTGTTGTGGTTTCTAAACGAACCAGGGTGAATTTGCATCACCATGCCGTCTTCTACACTCATTCCCGCTAATTCGGTAAGCATTTGCGCTCTAAATAGCTCTTGCTCTTCAGCGTTACTGTTTCCACTTCTTACTTTATCGAATAAAGCAATACACTCAGCTTTACTTAAATCAGCTGTGTTCGCCGTTGGGTGTCCGTGATCCGTTGCTGTTGCACCGTGTTCTCTAAAGACGGCACGTCGTGCACGAATTGCGTTCAGGTAGCCCTGCCAGGTTGCAGTGTCTTCACCGGTGAGTTCACCAAGTTTCTCAATGTTTGAAACAATATCTTCGCGTGAAGCATCGACTACATCATCAGGTCTAAAGGTGGTGATAACCCGCTTTGCCCACGGTGTATCTTTAATCGCTGCGTGATGGGGAAGGGCATCAAGCGCGCCTTCGGTGGTAGCAATCACTTCAATATTGAAGCGGTCCATCAGTGCACGGGGTTTAAAGTCATCCCCTTGAAGCTGCGCAGTGATGTGGTCGTAATAATGCGTTGCGTTGTCGCTACACAACATCTCTCGCAAACCAAATACATCGTGAAATACAGTGTCTAACCACAAACGCGATGGTGTGGCAGCAAATAGATGATAGTTATCTGCCAGAAGTTTCCAGATTTTACGTGGATCCTTTTCCGTTTCGCCGCCGTCCCAACGTGGCACTCCAATATCGGTTAATTTAATACCTTGGCTATACAGCATTCTGAACACATAGTGATCAGGGGTGATAAACAACTCGGTTGCATTGGTGAAATTATTGTTTTGTGCAAACCAACGTGGGTCAGTATGGCCATGTGGACTTATGATAGGGAGATCTCGAATTTCCTTATACAGCGCCTTTGCAACACTTCGGGTTGCTTCATCGGCAGGAAAAAGTCTATCTTCATGTAATAATATCGATTCCATAACGCTCTCTTTTAGAGGGTGACGCCACGTTTCCAAATAGCAATCTCATGGCTGCCATTCTTCTCGTTGCAGGTTTGTTGACCAGATGCCACTGCCAAGCAATGTTGGAGTAGCGCTTCGGCACACTTATCGATAGAGACGCCTTCTAGAACTTGTCCAGCGTTAAAATCTATCCAATGTGGCTTCTTATTAGCGATATCTGAATTTGACGATATCTTGACTGTGGGTACAGGAAAACCAAGGGGCGTGCCTCGGCCTGTGGTGAATAAAACGATATGTGCCCCCGATGCTGCCAACGCCGTTGAACTAACGGCATCGTTACCAGGTGCTTGTAATAAACTTAAGCCTTTATCTTGCTTGGGCTCGCCATACTGCAAGATAGACTGAATAGTAGACGTTCCACCTTTTTGAACCGCGCCGAGAGACTTTTCCTCTAGCGTGGTTAAACCGCCTGCCTTATTGCCAGGAGACGGGTTTTCGTAAATAGGTTGATTGTGGGCGATAAAGTAGTTCTTAAACTCATCAATCAGCGAGTTAAACGCCTCGAATACGTCTTTGTTTTTAGCGCGATTCATTAGGAGCTGTTCGGCACCAAACATTTCTGGCGTTTCGGTTAAAATGACCGAGCCACCTAGGTTACACATTAAATCAGTAACACGCCCTACTGTTGGGTTGGCAGTAATACCGCTAAAAGCATCGCTACCACCGCACTTCATGCCTAAGGTTAATTCGCTAGCGTCGGTAGGCTCACGTTTGTCATTAGCCATTACTTTTAACAAGTCATAAACCGCATTGACGCCTTCTTCTAACTCATCTACCACTTCTTGTGCGTTGTAGAAGCGAACCCGGTTTGCCGGTTTATCAACGTGAGGCAGTAAACTCTTAAGCTGATTGTTTTCGCAACCCAAGCCTACAATTAACACCGCACCAGCGTTCGGGTGAGATGCGAGAGAGGCTAAGATAGTGCGCGTGTCATCTAAATCATCGCCCAGCTGAGAACAGCCAAAAGGGTGGGTAAATGCGCGGAACCCGTCGCACTCGCTAGCGAAACGGCGATTACATTCGTTGGCAATACGGTCTGCTGTTCGATTTACGCAGCCTACGGTATTGATGATCCATACTTCATTGCGAATACCCACTTTTCCATTTTCTCTTCTGTAGCCCATGAACTGTAACCCAGGAGTAAGATGGTTTTGTTTTGAAGCGGTATTTGACGGCGCGTAAACGTATTGTTCAGTGCCTTTTAACTTAGTCTTTGCGTTATGGCTGTGAACATGTTCGCCGGGGTTAATTTGGCTTGTTGCAGCACCAATGCTGAAACCATATTTTACGATGTCGCAACCGTCTGACAGGGTAACTAAGGCAACTTTATGGCCAGCAGGAATGTCTTGGCTAACTGTAATGTCATATTCAGCGATGTAAGTGCCAGCCACGATAGGGCAGGTTGCAACCGCAACGTTATCGTTATTATGCACTTTAACTAGTTGTGTTTTAACGTCCATTACAAGTCCTGCTTTATCTTTACGGCTTATTTAACCGCTAAGCGTTGTTAAATAAGCACTGTGTATTTAAAAAGAGCGATAGATTAGAAAACGTTGCTTTTTACGCTCTGTTTACAAATTGTTTATTTTTAACATTCTTTTTTATTTTCGTGCCACCGGTGGCATAATAGGTCGAAAAAGAAGTGTTAGCAACACTTCATTGTAAAAAATCACACTTTTTTGATTGAATCGCGAATAATTAGGTGAGGTTTGACCAGATACGTTTCGGTTTCACTAACTTCACTGCCTTCGATGTGCGCGATGATTTTACGCGCTGCGATAGCTGCCATATCGCCAACGGGACGTTGAACAGTGGTTAGGGCAGGGATCACACGGGCAGCAAGTAGGTTGTCATCGAACCCCGCGACGGATAGTTCGTCAGGTACGGTTATTCCCATTTCATGAGCCACTTTCAATACGCCTGCTGCCATTTCATCGTTGTTTGCAAAAATAGCTTTAACTCGTGGTGACTGAATAAGCAATTGACGCGCGCATTCTATACCGCTTTCGAAGCTGTTTTTACCCTCAATTACCCTGTTTTTAGGTACATCGACACCCAGGCCGTTAAGCGTTTCAACAAAGCCTTCCAAACGCTCTTTTGAGGAATAATACTGTTGCGGACCGCTGATGATACCAATGTCTTTATGACCTAGTGAAACCATATAGCGCGCTAAATCACTTAAAGCAGCTCTGTCGTCACTCACTACGATATTTTGATGGTCATCTAAATCTACTGACGCCATTCGCACATAGTTAATGCTCTTTTGTTGCAGCGCGTCGGCTAATAACTTAGATTCGGATACCGGTGGCAATATGATGACACCGTCTATGTTTGAACGACGTACAAAGTTAATACAGTCTTCTACAAAACCTTCGGCATTATAACTACAAGGGTGTACAACTAACTCATAACCCTTTTGAGAACATATGCTTAACACGCCTCTTTGCACTTGGTCGATATACAAGGCATCGGGGTTGTCGTAAATTAGGCCTATCAAGTATGAGCGGCTAGTACTTAAACCACGCGCTTGCTTGTCAGGGGCAAACCCCGTTTCTTGAATGACCGCTTCAATGCGCTCACGTGTTGCTTTTCCCACATTGGTCGCACCGTTAATGACGCGTGACACGGTACGCTTTGAAACACCTGCTAGGGCTGCAACATCATTGATCGTCGGGCGCTTGTTCATAATTCTCTGTTTTTCCGCGCTATTATGTCGTTACTTCCGATATTACCACACAAATACGGGCAATATGTTTTTGTTACTCAAAAGTGAAAGTTCGTGTGATCAAACTACGCCTGACCACACCTTTCAGTTTTGATGATTCTACCTTACTAAAATCCTAGTGCACGTGGTAGCGCTTCGCTGAACCATGCGACATACGTAACTAGCATAAGAACGACAAACATAGCCACATATAAAGGTATTAGCGGTCGAATGATGTTCTCAAGTTTGGTTTTGGCAATGGCACAGGTAATGAAAAGTACGGCGCCGACGGGCGGTGAGCACAATCCGATAGACAGGTTGAGCACGAGCATGATGCCGAATTGCAGTTCGCTCATTCCAAGTTCTAAGGCCACCGGCAAAAATATGGGCGTAAAAATAAGTACGGCAGGTGTCATATCCAAGAATGCACCAACTACGATAAGCAATAGGTTGATTAAGAGAAGAATAAGTAATGGGTTATCGCTTATCGACAACAGTGCGTTACTTAAGGTTTGTGGAATGTTCTCAAACGACAATAGCCAAGACATCGCCGTTGAGGCCGCGATAAGCAGCATTACAATTGCCGTCGTTTCTGCCGCCTTCAAGAAAATATCAGGTAAGGCTTTCGCATCCACTTCTTTATAAAACACCACAGCTAACAGCAATGAGTAAACCACCGCAATGGCACCAGCTTCGGTAGCGGTAAAAACGCCACCCACAATGCCGCCAATCACTAAGAATATGAGGAATAGGGAAGGGAGTGCTGCGATAGTTTTTTCGACAACTACTTTAATAGGAAGTCGCGGCGATAGCGGGTATCCCTTCATTTTTGCGTAGATAAAGCACACCAGCATGAGCGCTAGACCCACCATAATGCCTGGAATATAGCCAGCCATAAAAAGGGCGGCGATGGATACGCCACCGCTAGCGATTGCGTATACAATTAAGATATTACTTGGCGGAATTAACATTCCCGTAGTTGATGCAGCGGCAGTGACCGCTGCGCTAAAATTCGGCTCGTAGCCCGCTTTCTTCATTTCGGGCAACATGAAGCTGCCAATAGCAGACGTAGTCGCTACTGCAGACCCTGAAATTGCACCAAACAGCATGCAGGAAACAACATTTACTAAGGCTAAACCACCGGGAAGGGCACCAATAAGCGCCATTGCACATTCAATTAATCGCTTGGCTATCCCGCCGCGTCCCATGATTAGGCCAGATAAAACAAAAAATGGGATTGCCAAGAGCGCAAAGCTATTAAGACCACCTGCCATACGCTGGGCAATAGTAATGGTTGCCGGAGCAATGTCCATGCTCATTACCATAGCAAGCAGCGTGGCTACACCAATGCTGATTGAAATAGGAACATTTAAAAGAAGGAGTACAAAAAAGGCGACGACTAAGATAATACCGGTCAGTTCCATTACGCTGACTCCTTATTGTTGTTTCGCCAAAGTGCAGTAATGTTAACCAGTGCATAGGCAATGATAAGGCCTCCAGATAAGGGAAGCACGCTATAGATAAAGCCCATTTTTACACCTAGCGCCGCTGAGATTTGCTCTAGCTCTAATGTAAGAGACACTAGTTCAGCGCCGCCGTAAACCATCACCAAAACACAGAAGATAATGACAATGACTTCAACGCAGGTAAGTAGAAGGCGTTTCACTTTACGAGACTGACGCTCAACAATTAAGTTGAACCCCAAATGCGCGTTTTGGCGATAGGCGTAGGCCGCACCTAAGATGCCGATCCAAATAAGTATGAACCTAGACAACTCTTCGGTGACCGAAGCGGGGTCTTTAAGTACGTAACGTGAGACCACTTGCCAAATTACGGTAAGTAAAATACTTACCATGGCAATAATAAGGGTGCCGGCTAAGGCTTTATCGATGAGGCGTATTATTGTCATTGTTACATCGCTTTTATTTGCGTAATTAAGTCGCCAATTGGCGTGTCTTCAAAGCTCTTATGAAAAGGCTTTACCGCTTCAACGAAAGGCGCTTTATCAGGCGTAATAACTGTGACGCCTTCGGCTTTTACCTTTTCTAAAGAGGCTTGCGTAGATGTTTTCCAAAGTTCGCGTTGGTATTCAACAGAGTCTTCCATTGCTTTGGTTAGCCACGTTCGCTGCTGTTCATTCAAACTTTCCCATACCGGCAGCGATGCCAGCATGACGTCTGGAACACTGGTATGCTCGTCAAGACTGTAGTAACGGGCAATTTCATAATGACGTGAAAGGTAGTAGCTGGGCGGGTTATTCTCTGCGCCGTCTACAACGCCTTGCTGAAGCGCAGTGTACAGTTCTCCCCAGGCAACGGGGGTTGCAGCTCCTCCGAGTGCGCGAACTGTTGCTACTGCAGTAGGGCTGTTCAATACGCGAATTTTGAGCCCGTTCAGATCGCTTGGTGTTTCTATTGGTTTATCGTTGGTGTAAAAACTACGGCTTCCCGCATCGTAATAGCCGAGGCCTTTAAGTCGGAAGTCTTCAACACCAGATAGTAACTCATCGCCTAAATCGCTGTTTAATACACGCCAGAAGTGTTCGTTATCGCGGAAAATATAGGGAATGCTAAAAATCTTCATTTCGGGAGCAAACCCTTCCAAAGGACTTGCCGACACCTTAGTCATGGCGAGTGAGCCAATCTGCAGCAGTTCTACCATCTCCCTCTCGGTTCCCAGCTGGCTGCTCGGGTAAATAACCACACTCATTGTACCGTCAGAATAGTAATCTAGGCGCTCTCCAAGATATTCCATTGCTTTATGTACTGAGTGTTGAGTGTCCAACGTATGCCCCAAGCGCAATACGGTGACTTCGCCTTGCAGTTCATTTTGCGAACACGCCGAGGTTAGCAACAGGGCCGTGGCTGACAGTGTGAGTTTTATATACCGCAACATAATCATTACACCTAATTAGAGCAGGGCTGCTTAACGCAACTGTGAAGGCGGAAACTTATCCATATCATCGTAATCCAGGTTTTCACCTGCCATTCCCCAGATAAATGCATAGCTTCCAGTACCTACACCACAATGAATGGACCAAGGTGGCGATACCACGGCTTCTTCATTCGCTACAAAAATATGGCGAGTTTCGTGAGGTTCGCCCATGAAGTGACATACGCGGCTTTCGCTATCCATATCAAAGTAAAAGTACACTTCATTGCGTCGGTCATGTTGATGAGCTGGCATGGTGTTCCAGACGGAGCCTGTGTGCAAACGGGTTAGTCCCATTTGAAGCTGACAAGTATCGACAACAGTATTGATAAGTAACTGTTTGATATCACGCTTGTTGGAGGTTTCCTGACTGCCTAAGTGAAGGATGTTTGCATCTGTGCTGCCTATCTTCTTGCAGGGATAGGCGTGGTGAGCCGGCGCCGAGTTTAAGTAATATTTGGCAGGATTGGACGCATTGTCCGACTCAAAAATGACTTCTTCATTGCCTTGTCCGATGTACAAGGCCTCTTCATTATCTAGGTGATAAGTGGTGCCTGAAACAGTAATGGTTCCAGGCCCGCCGATATTAATTACACCGACTTCGCGACGGGCGGTAAAGAACGGCATCTTTAACTGATCTTCAATGGTTTCTAGCGTTAGCGCTGACGTTGTCGGTACGGCACTTCCAAGCATAAAGCGTTCGTAGTGGGTGTATATCCATACCACTTCACCTTGTGTCATTAGGGTGTCGACTAAAAACGCGTCACGCAATTCTTGCGTGTTGTAAGCATTGGCCTCTTTACGACCGATAGCATATCGGGTGTCTATTTTCTTGCTCATGTCTTTTCTATCGCTCATGGCTGTATCCCCCATTCGTTAATTAACGTGCTAGAAAGCCGCCGTCGACAGCAAGGATATGGCCGTTTACGTAATTGCTTGCTGCGCTCGCAAGAAATACCGCCGCACCTGCTAAATCATCACTTTCCCCCCAGCGATTAGCTGGAATGCGGGCACAAATTTCAGCACTGCGCGTTTCATCATCTTGCAGTGCTTGGGTGTTATCGGTTTTGATGTAACCTGGCGCAATTGCGTTCACCTGCACATTATATTGGCCCCATTCGTTTGCTAGCGCTTTCGTAAGACCCGCGATGGCGTGTTTACTCGCTGTGTAGGCAGGAACGGTGATGCCACCTGTATAACTTAACATTGATGCAATATTGATGATTTTGCCTTGTCCCCGTTCTACCATCGTCTTGCCAATAGTTTGGCTAAGTAGGAAAGCTGAATCGATGTTGACAGCAAGCACGTTTTTCCACTCGTCAAAAGGAAAGTCGGTTGCTGGTGCTCTGAAAATAGTGCCGCCGTTATTCAGCAGGATGTCGATGTGTCCTTTAATGCTTAACGCATCTTCAGCAAGTTTAACTACCGCGTCGGCATCAGCGAGGTCGGCATCTAATGCCATGGCTTGACCACCTTCACTTTGAATTTTACGTAGTGTCTCGTCACATCCACCTGGTCGAGAACTGGCGCAGATGACGAAGGCGCCAGAAGTGGCGAGTGCTAAAGCAAGCGCTTGGCCTATACCTCGACTTGCTCCGGTCACTAATGCGGTTTTACCTTCTAGGCTAAAGTTGACCATGTAATTTACCTTTCACTAAATGGTTCATGGGTATGACGAATTTTATCGACATACTAAATTGAAAAATCTCGTTAACAAAATTTAAAATAATTGCCACCGGTGGCATTTGTCAATATATTGTTTATAAATATCGTTAATTAGTTAAATGCGTTAACAACCGATGGAGAGCATAAAAGTGATGAAATTTAGTAAGATAGGTCTAATTTTGGTGCCATTATTGGCAAGTTGCTCACAAGGGGATATAAATTCGGCTTTGTCTGTTAAGGTGAAAAATTCGGCAGACGGTGGTAGCGGCGATCAAATTTTTGAAGTATCTCTGCCCCCGCAATATTCGGGGTGGAAGTTAAAGCAATATCCGTCAGAATGGATTGAGAATAGCGAAGGGCAAGCGGTGTTACTAGGTGCTGCATCCATTGCGCCAGGAAGTAGTGCGTCATTGGAACTTATGCCACCTGAGCAAGCTACGAATGTTAACCTCCAAGACCGGGCGCACGCTGAACTTTCCGTAAGAACAGGAGGAGAGTGGCAAGACGCAGTATATAGCGCTGAGGTTTTTTCTTTTGAAGAAGTTACCTCATTCACATCGCCTCCGCAATTGACCGATCATTCTTACTTTTTGCGTTACGAAGGACCAGGCTGGGAGTCTGATCAAATGGGCTATCGCCTTTATCTTGATTGGCGTAACGCTATTGATGTCTTTGTTAAAGCGAACGACAGTGTAGTATTACCTGAGGTGGGGCAAGACGGCTACGATAGCTATCATAATTTATCTTCGTGGGGTGGAGACGCGCTTAAAGTTGGTAAATCGTTGGGCGTGGGTGCGCTTGGTCGATTAACAGAACAAGAAACCCAAGACTCCTCAACGCAGACAGTTATGCATTTTCAGCATGTAGAGACTACGCAATACCAATTAGTCTCGAATTCTCAGTTGCGTGCTGAGTTCGAGGTTGGCTACGAAG
This sequence comes from Alteromonas sp. BZK5, assembly GCF_014349115.1. NCBI lineage: Bacteria > Pseudomonadati > Pseudomonadota > Gammaproteobacteria > Alteromonadales > Alteromonadaceae > Alteromonas > Alteromonas sp. BZK5. Next base: position 66,617 of record NZ_JACSOE010000005.1, read on the forward strand.
GGTGGTCATCGTCTGATGCGAAAGCGGACAGCATCGACGTTACCACGCACTATCGAATTGATGCGTTTGACCCCACCACCCACATCAGCGTTTCTGTATCAGAGCCATCGGATAATATTGTCGCAGGTCTAGTGGCGCATGATGGAATGCAGGTGATTAAAGCCGAGCGTGGTGAGTGGGGCGTTGTAGCGACTTGGGGAACGCAAAGTATCTTGGCAGATAATGACAACTTAGGATTGGCCGTTGTTTATCGAATAGATCAGGTCGAAAAGGTATTCGAGGGTGAACATGACCACCTTGTATTGTTCAAACCTTTAACCACTTTAGACTATAAAATTCTCGCGGTTTGGCCTAAGCGCAGCAGTGATGTACAAACTGCAAAGCAGTTTGAAGATTATCTGGTTAATAAATTAAAGATGTATAATCATCCTCTTACCGTCTTAAACTAAGTATTACTTAGCGACCGGGCTAGCGGGCCGTAGCGAAATGCGTAGCCCGTTAGCTTATATTATGTCTTTCTCTAATTGCCTTCTCCAACTACCCTCTTTTTCCATTTTTAGCCCATCCAACTTTCAAGCAGTTATGTCCTGTTGTGTTCACGGGCACAAAGCTCTGACCAGTATTGTGAAACAAATAATTCATAAACTGACTGAGTGGTTCAGGTTTTCTTGATTGAGCATTCAATAATCCCAATGTTTACAGCGCCTTCGTAAATTTTCGCATTTGTTTTATTCGTTTTTTCAGACCCTTGTGTCAATAAAGCTTCATTTTGGTGTCAATTCACTGTCACCGGAATGTCACAAATGTCCTCCAGACTTTCGCCCGCTAAGACCGTTTACTGAGGTGAGTCTTCTGCTTACCTCCACTCAACATCGAAAACAAGTATAAGCAAGGAACTATAATGAAAAGCGAAACTCTTCGTGGAATTAAGTATTCAGCGATAGCACTGGCTGTAACACTAGGGATGACTGCCTGTTCACTGGAAGGTGACGATGGCGAAGACGGTGTACAAGGCCCTGTAGGTGAGCAAGGCCCAGTAGGAGATCAAGGCCCGGTGGGCGATCAAGGTCCTCAAGGTGATAGTGCAGGTACGCTAACACGTATCGCTACGGTTCCACTTGGTGCAGAAGTGACCGGTATATTCTTAACAGACGAAGGCGATTTATTTTTTAACGTTCAGCACCCGTCTGGCACTAATGCGGCGACAACCAGTGTAAATGCAATGCCTATCAACACCGGTACAGTGGGCGTGCTTGCAGGTGCTAACTTCAACAATCTGCCAGTAACATTACCAAATTCACCTGTACCAAGCTCAGATGAAGAAAAAGAGCTGGTGGTTTCTGCCATTGGTCAATATCAAGTACTCGGACAAACGGGCGACACTTTCGGTACTGACCTACCAGAAGGCTTAGGTCACATCTACACGTTGGATGGCGAAGAGTTGGTTCTTGAAAATGACATGCCTGATTTTAACGGCTTCATATCAACCGCCGAAGGCGAAGGTTACCTTTTCTCGAACTGGGAAGAGCTTCCTGGCGGTATGAGCCGCATGAAAGTTGAAAAAGACGAGTTTGGTATGTGGGAAGTAACTGAAGCCATGATGCTGGATTTCTCGCCAGTGTGGGGAACGGCGGCAAACTGCTTTGGTTCAATGTCACCTTGGGGTACACCGCTTACTTCAGAAGAGTGGGTGGTTGATTCGGCGGTGGATACGACAACATCACCAAGCTGGAATAACCCAGAGGCCGTTTCTACAGATGCGCGCTTAGGTCGTATGTGGCAAATGACGGCGCCAGATGCGCCAAACCCTTACAACTATGGCTACATTGCGGAAGTAACAGAGCCGTTGGCTGATGAGCCGGTTATTGTTAAGCATTTTGCCATGGGCCGGTACGAGCATGAGAACTCAACGGTCATGCCTGACGGTAAAACGGTTTACCTTTCTCAAGATGATACGGGTGGCGTACTGTTTAAGTTTGTCGCAGACACAGCTGAAGACTTATCGGCAGGTACACTTTACGGCGCTAAGCTCACTCAGGATGCAGGTCAGAATGATCCTGCGACAACTGGTTTTGCGGTTGAATGGGTGGAATTAGCTAGCGGTGATAACCTGACTATTCGCGCGTGGATTGATGAATACAATGGTATTGGTACCGACGATTACGTGGATGGACAAAGCTCTTACATTACTATGGCCGACGTTCAAGCATGGGCTGATGGCGATGCGACCTATCCAACGGTAGAGGAAGGTGGCTCTAGCGTAACAGCAGGACAGCCAATGGATAACCGCGTAGCGTTCTTAGAGAGTCGTGCAGCGGCCCGTCTTAAAGGGGCTACCGCAGAGTGGAGAAAACTGGAAGGTATCTCAATCAACCAGAAACGCGCAAAAGAAGCGGTTGAAGGTGTAGATACTATCGAAGGTGAAGTGGTACAGAATGCATACCTTTACATCGGCATCGCTGATATCGACAACACAATGATTGACGGTGAAGGCGATATGCAGCTTTCTGCCCGCGTTAAAGACTGTGGTGGCGTTTATCGTGCCAAGCTTGAAGAAGGCTATAACATCTCTCGTATTGAACCTGTAGTGATGGGCGGTACGTACCGTTCAAGCCTAACTGGCGCCGAGCGTTGTGACGTTGAACAGCTTTCTCAACCAGATAACGTAGTGGTGATGAACGACGGCCGTATTCTTATCGGTGAAGACGGTTTCCAAGAAAACAATACGCTGTGGATGTATGAGCCAGCAGATAAGTAAGTTTTCTTTTTAATTTAAAAATACTCCGGGCACTTATGTGCCCGGATTTTTCCGTTGTGACGATTATGAAAATGTTAAAAATAACTTCAGGTGTAAGCATTCTGCTTTCACTACTTATCAGTGTAGGATGCACTGATAACACGGGTACTGACGTGAACAATCAGTCAAACTATGAGCAAAACTCAACAAGCTTTACAGTTGACACACAACTGCCTACTTCTACTCACGAAAAGACCGACAGCACCCACGCTTATCCTTATCAAGAAGGCGATGCTATTCCCGCTCTGGCATATATTGAACACGATGAAGTGTATAACCCTGAATCGGTAATCCCGCCCCAGTGCTACACCAAAACAGAGGGCGTAAATAACCCTTGTTATGCATGTCACCAGAGCTATGATTCGATAGAAAAGCGTCCTAATCAAATGGGCGATGGCACGTTACAGGGCAACTACGAATTTTCTGACGTAGGGTTAACAAACAGCTGGAAAAACCTGTTTATTGACCGTACATCACTAATTACGGGCATTGATGATGCCACGATTAAAAAATATATAGCGCAAGACAACTATACCGCTTCGCTTAACAATGACGCCATGCCAGACTACATGCGTATTGAAAATTTGAGCGCCGCTGACAAGGCATTTGATGGCGACGGGTTTGCTAAAGATGGCAGTGGATGGGTGTCGTATAATTACAAGCCTTTCCCAAGTACTTTTTGGCCGACTAACGGGTCAACTGGCGATGCTATGATCAGGCTTCCTGAAAGCTTTCAAACGCTAAAAGGCAAGTATAATAAGGCTATCTATACATTGAACCTAAGCTTGGTTGAAATGGCACTTAAAGAGCTGGATACGTTAACTGTGGCGCCGGTCAACGAATTAGCGTTGAACCTTGACGTAAACCAAGACGGAAAACTCACCAATTCAGTGACTGAAATCGCTCGTTTGTCGCATTATGTTGGCGACGCAAGCAATGTTCCGCTAGCGCACATGCTTTACCCCGAAGGTACAGAATTCTTACATACCGTGCGCTATATTGGCGTGGATGAAAACGGGAATATTTATAACGCGCCGCGTATGAAGGAAGTGCGCTATATGAAAAAGCATATGTTCAGAAGCAGAGAAAGCTTAGCATCTGCCTATTATGCGGAAGCAAAAGATAAGCATTTTGAAAAGCTGCCTCAAACTCGCTACTTAGGTGAAAAAGGAATAGACAATGGCTTTGGCTGGACAATTAATGGCTTCATTGAAAATGAGCAGGGCGAACTTCGTGCACAGCACGATCAAGAGCTTGCGTTTTGTAACGGCTGTCACAAAACAGTAGGGTCAACCTTTGACCAAACATTTTCATTTGCACGGAAAGTTCCCGGACAAGCGGGGTGGGGCTATATAGACCTGCGTGAAATTGAAGATGTGCCAAATATCAACGAGGAAAAAGGCGAGTTCCTTACTTATATGGAGCGCGTGGGCGGTGGCGATGAGTTCCGTCAAAACGGAGAAATGCTGGCCAAATGGTTTGATGAAAAAGGTATGGTCAAGGTGGAAGAGGTGCAACGTGCCAAGTCAGTGTACGACATCATTACTCCTTCACCAGAGCGCGCGTATGCGTTGAACAAAGCGTATTTGACCATAGTGAAAGAGCAAAGCTATTTGTTCGGTCGCGACGCAACGCTGACTAAGGCGACTAATGTGTTAAGCACTATTGATGCCGAACAGCCACCGCTTAAGCCTGAACATCGTTTCAAGTGGGATATGCGACTTAACTGGCAACAAGAAAAGCCAAGCGCCATTGCAGAAGCTCGGTAGCGCTTGTTTATTTAGAAGATAACGCTCGCGGCTAGATGTTAGCCGCGGGTAAAATTTCAAACTGAATCGGTTTGTAACGGAAGTTATTTGACTCGCCCGCTGAACACGCGGTTAACCCTACGATTAGATCCATCTTTGCTTCAAATATTGTGTAATCACCGGCATTAGACTTAGGAGGAAGAACAGATATTTTACCCTTGGCGTCTACCTCCACATTCATAAAGGTATTGAATGTGGTACAAACGTGATGCTCTGGGATGTCAAACTCTGAAAAAGCCGCGACTAAATTGCCGTGGCACCCAGGTACAGGCTCTTCATTGGGATAAAAATGCTTAAACGTGTCAACACTGCAAGGAGTCAAAAGAAAGTCATGGTCTTCTACAGTGTCTTCAATAATTTCGAACATCACGTTACTTTGATTAGAGTATAGCAAGCTGCCTTTTTTGAATTGGATGCTTTCATTGTAATCTAAACTTCGTCCTGAAGAGATAAACTCATTTTTATCGTGTTCATTGAACGCATAGAGGTCGGCCACTTGTTCACCTTCTGGATCAATAACTTTAAGTCTTTCCCCTTTTTTCATAGTAAATGCAGTGCCGCTTCTTGGCTGTATAGTTTGTAACATTATGTGACTTGTCCCTTTTATTTAGGTTTAGTGCTTAATCCGCTTGAACGGGCATTCCCAGTTTTCGGAATGTTTTACACCACTATATTGATATACCTCTGAGCTATCACCATGGTTTGCGAGTAGCTCATTTTTACTTCCGCAGTACGCGGTATCTCGTTTACGAATGTGGTCTTTGAATGCTTCAAAACGCTTCTGCTTTCTCAACATGTCAAATTGCTCGTGTAAATTAAACACGATGGCAGGGTAGGGAAATCGACGGCTTTTTCTTGATGCATTTGGATGCAGTCCAACTACAAAGAAACCCTTTCCGCCTAAACTCAAGCTAAACTGAGCGTTATGAGGGTCACTTGATACTTTACTATCCCAAGGTTTTAAACAGGCGTCAATCTCGTGTAAACGCTGCAATTTTTCCCATAAAACCCGATCAAATTCAGTTTCGCTTATCGTATCTGGAAGCTCAAAAGTTGCGACCAAAGAGGAGTACATGTCCCGTTCAAGATCAAACGACTCTACAAATTGGTGAATTGACGCCAACATATCTGTCTCGTTGAGAGGACAGCGAATATCGTCGTATTGATTCACATGAATTTGGCTTTTATTGAGGGCTGTTTTGGCTCCGACGCAGGGGAAATCGGCTTCCCCTACAAACGACAAAAAGCGCTCGGTTAGATTCGGTTTCAATAAAGACATTCCATATCTCCCTGAAAGCGTTTTATGCGGTCGTGCTTAAAAGGTCAGAGCCTTTCTCCGGCGAATGAAAAGACGTAAATTCAACATTGTTTTGGGCGTTGGTTACCGTTAATTGCTCAACCGGCGCGTCCGCCTTGTCTTCCTCTACCTGCTGGGGGAGGTGCTTGATCTTAATGCCGTTTTGCTTGAAGTCAGCATTAATAAAACCTTGGTCTGCATACGCGTTCAATACATTGACGCATGGGTAAAATCCCCACTTCGAGTGAAAACGCTGCGCATTATGAACAAAGTCTAAAAGGTGATTTATCGGGCATTGATAATTAGGCCGGTGTGGTGCAAATGTTCGCGTGGGCAATTGCTCTAACGAAAACCCTAATGCCCTACAGTTAGTGAAGAAATCTTCGTCGTTTAGTCCGAAACCCGCGTAGCCTTCATCGAAGCCGCCGGTTTTCTGAAAGTCTGCCTTACGAATAAAAAACACTGTAGAACAAATACTATCGTCACTAAACTTTCCATGATTAATTTCCTGATCTCTTGAAGGTATTTCGTTACTGTCGTCTTCGGGTAACGTGTCGTCATTACTTGCTAAATAACCGATTTCTTTTTCATCTTTTGAAATTTGTCGGTAGGGCTTACAACAGCGCTCGTTGGGTAAAAACACCACTGATGTGAACACTACGGTGTTGTCACGAAGCGCAAGCAAGCCATCTCTAAAAAGCGATGGGGCAATAACTGCGTCTACGTTTAGGTAAACTAAATTCGCGTGCTTGGCCGCTGACATACCCTTGTTGCGCGCTTTCGCTATCGGAAGAGCATCTTGAGTCACAAACTTGTGAACAATGTCGAATTTGTCACTGCGTACGAGTGACAAATCAGAAGGAGGTGCCATCCAAACAATGACTAGCTCATCTGGCGTTGGAGAGCATTGCTCTAACTGAGTAATCAAATTGGTCAGCTTCTCAGTTCTGCTCTTAACAATAGTTACTGCACTTATTGGTGAACGCATACTCTTCCTCCCTTTCTAATTTGTTGAACCTGTAATAACGACGATATGAAACGTTGAACGTTATACTTTCGTAGAAGCAAAGAGTGTTCCTGTTTTGTAAGCTGTTGATTATCATCTAAAAGTTTTATTTTCAAGTTCTGTTTTTGAGTATTTTCAGCAATGGTTGAGCGCCAAGGCAAGCAAGAGGTGCAAAGTGAGAGAAAAATTTACAAACGAATGTATGGAGGCCAACAGCAGTTTTTTATGTTAATTTTTGGTGGTCTGTTCTAATTTGCAGATTAACATGACGCTTCTTTTCATAAGTCTTGTTTTACTGTGCATCTAGCGCGTAATTGCTTTGCCGTTCCCACATATTTTGATATGCTTGGTTAGTAGGTTAAACATTACAATTCAATAGTTTAAATATTCCTACAAATATTGCTTAACACGTTTTCTTTCGAGTAGAACTAATCTCATGTTATTGGTTTTTACTCACTCAGAGTGTAGGTAAATCTTCAGCCTTACTTGTAACGTATTAATTTCTGAATTTCGTATTTTTTCTGGTGGACAAAGGCTGTGGAATCACAATCGTCTGTATTTATTCGACACTATGACAAACAATCATTAAAGGTGGTTGATGTTATATCTGGTATCTCACCAAATGCTATGCGCAGGGTATTTGGCGGCTGGATATTTTTCGCAGCTGTTGTCGGCGTTATTGTAAGCGTAGCACCAGATTTGAGCGCTCAATTTATCGGTTTAACACTTTTCGTTCTTGTTGCTTTTACACTCGTAATGTTTGGACAGAGTAGAATAACGGAAGGCTGGCCAGCTATAATTTGCGACAACAACTACATCGGCGTGGTGAGAGACCCTGTTAAGAGAGAGTATATTTGTGTGAACTCTGCTCTGGTCAAAGAAGCTAACCCCACATTAATAAAACCCAACAAAAAAGCGGTTGAGATTGTGTTAGATAGCGAACAACTATCGGCAGAAGATCAAGAGGTGCTAAACCAAGCGGTTTGGCCTCGGGATAACAAGCTAATAGGGCTAGCCCATTTTAAAAAGCGTGAAGAGGCGTGTGATAGCCTCATGTGGTGTGTCAAACACCGTAGCTCTCATTAGATTTACAGTCTTGAGTATTACTCCTTGTCCGTGATTAGCGCTAGTTCGGTATAAAGCGGGTAGTGGTCTGAGCCTATGCTTTCAAGCTTCTCTATATTGACCAATGCAAAATGTTCCGAGTGAAATACGTGGTCTAACGGCCATTTCACTAAAGGATATTTCGCGTGAAATGTATTGAAAAAACCGCGCCCCTCTCGTGGGTCTAAAAGTCCGCTTATTTTCTTGAACTTTCTGGTAGTAGGTGACCAAGCCACATCGTTAAGATCGCCAGCGACGACAATAGGGCCCTCTGTTTCAGCTATTTCTTCCCCCACAACAGTAAGTTCTACGTCTCTGGGCTTTGCATACGTGTTTTCTGTTGGGCTTGGTGGTTTTGGATGAAGAAAATATAGCGTGACATCTTGTCCGTGGTGATTGATTTTAACTTTCATAGACGGCACATCTTCTTCTATTAGAAATCGCAATGAGACCTCTTCAAAGGGAAGCTTACTATAAAGATGCATACCGTAGAGGTTTTCGAGTGGGCAAAATTTACGATACGGGTATTCAGATTCAATTTCACTGATGCCTTTCTGCCACTTCTCATTAGATTCCAACGTTACGAGAAAATCAGGTTGCTTATTACGTACATGTTCAATGAGCTTGCGAAAATCGTCATTAGGCATATACACATTGCTTGATAAAACACTTAGCTTTTGGCTCGCACTCTCAACCTCGACGTGCCTAACTTCTCTTTTATACAGAGGGGTATAAGGAATGATCCAGATAACCTGATAAATAAGGCTAACTGTTAATCCAGCGACAATAATTACTGCTAGGCTATCTATCTGTGCGTAATAGGTTGATTCAAAAATATGCCCAGCAATTAACAAAGAAATGATAGCTGCTATTTGTAGTCGCGGAAATTCCCACACTCTTACTAACCAATGAGAAGAAGGAAGCAAAGGGGCCCAGCTTACGGCTATAATTAAGACTGAAACAGCAGTAAGTGCAGTATCCATGTCTAGTTGGTCCTTGAGTTTAATTAACGAAAAACACTCCACCTGTTGCTTCTGTCTGCAAAACTAAATTGGTGACTATAGCTAGGGCCTGTTGACCTTTGGTGTACAACAAAGGTCAACAGGCCCCAGTGAAGCGATACAAATCATTATAACTACGGCAGCTTTGTGAAATAAGTTTAACCTAAGTATCACTGCAACTTAGCGGCGGCCAACGACAAAAAGTTATCCCCTAGTACAATTGATAGGTGCTTTTCTTAAGTGAAGTTGACGAGTTTTGGGCATTAACAAAATTAAGTAAAAAGTTCTCAAACAAAGGCAAAGTTTGCAAAACAAAACTTACTTAACTAGCCCTGGATATTAATATTTATCATATAAAACAATGTCTTATTTTGTTGGCAAGGAATTGGCATGACTATCTACGAGTTTCGACAAAGGAGAAATGTTATGAAACGTTCACTTATTTCTATGATTGTTGCTACAACTTTGACTACAGCTGCATATGCAGGTGACATGGACACAGACAGCACAAGTAATAAATGGGAGAAAGGTGCCAAAGACGCATGGATTGATGGCAAAGCAGAAGCAACGCTGTTGTTCAATGGTAACCTTGATTCATTCGACATTAACACTGACGTTAAAAACGGTAATGTCGTTCTTACTGGTAAGGTTGAGAACTCTGTTGATAAAAAGCTAGCGGAAGAGCTAGTAGCGAATATTGACGGTGTAACGTCTGTAGACAACAAGCTAACGGTTGTCTCTGACAAAGATATGGAAGGCGACATGTCAGATGACATGGAAGATACTGTTGACGAAGGCACAAGCGAGTTAACTGACGCCAAAATCGCCACAGTAATCAAAACCCGTCTTCTCATGGATACCGATATCTCAGGTTTCGACATCGATGTTGACGTAGAAAACGGTGTAGTAACACTGACTGGCGACGTTGATTCTGATGCTGAGCGTGATCTAGCTGTGGAAATTGCCAAGAATGCATCTGACGTAAAAGATGTTGAAAGCAACCTTCGTGTAGTTACTGAAACTTCGATGAACTAATATCATTGTTGCTTTACACAAAAAAGGGGCCTCGGCCCCTTTTTTTCTGGTCACGTTTTACAGAGCTTTCCAAATCGCAAAAAACAAGGGAAGCACAGCTGCTAATATTTGTCAGGAGGACTCATTCACCATTCTCCACCTTTTTTCCATTTAGTATCATCTTACGTGCTCTAGCATCCGAGTGGCGTATCATATCGTTAATAAGCGACGTCTCAGGCATATTCTTCCAGTATTTTTTTGGCATTGAACTTAACATTGCCTTTGTTTTTACGCGGGCAGGATTAAATATATTTGCATAATACGTAAGCCAGTATTTTTCAATTCTGTCATCATTTGGAATGATACTAGGGTCAGGATTATCTTCCAAAACAAGTGTTTTAGTATTCCAATGCGCAGCTCGATAAGGGGTAAGTATTGACCAACACATATTTTTAAAACGCGTCTGAAAAAAATCGAGCTTCATTTCCAAGCTGAAGTGTTCTGGTTCATACCACGCAATAAAATGCTCTTGTCCGTCAAGTACGACTTCTCGAAATCTCAAAAAAGCACTTATCTTATATGCATCGCGTTTTACTGCTTTAGCCAGCATGTTGAGACGCAACACATCTTCGTCAGTTTTTAAGTGAATAAGGTTTCTGTTTTCGAAAACTACTCGCCATAAAACGCGGTAACATAAAGCGAAACGATCGGGGGCTTGGTGGCATAACGCATACTTCAACAGCGTTAAAACTGTTTTAGGAATTCTGTAATTCGTTTGGCTTTCACCAATAGCGTTGGCCGAATCGGCCACGGCAAACAAGTCGTCTTGGTTAGATTGCGAAGTTTGCCATGTAACGTTCTCGGGAGGTATGTGTTGGGCTAGACATTCTCTCGATGCTTTTCGCCATTCGTCGTATCCGGGCACTGATGAAATTGTTACTTTTTTCATTGTGGTACCAATTAGATTAAGCGCTGAACAATTCAAACTGTTTTGGTTGTTTAAATTGCTGTTCAAAGTTACTGCTATCGAGCAAATGGATAGCGGGGGAATAATCACTAACAGTAATGAACGGTTTTAATTTTTGTAAGGGCAAACGCATTTTTGTGAGATCGAACCAGCTAAGCTTTGTGTAACGTCGAATAGCCAGAATTTTTTGTACTGTGCGTGCTCCCAGTCCAGGAACTCGCAATAAAAGTAGCTTGTCAGCTTTGTTTAAATCGATGGGAAATATGTGGCGATTGCGTAGCGCCCACGCAAGCTTGGGGTCGTGCTCCATATCTAGCATGTCGTTGTGTACGATTTCATCTAAACCAAATCCATAAAAGCGCAGGAGCCAATCGGCCTGATAAAGTCGGTGTTCACGGATAAGTGGCGCCGGTTTAAGAGGCAAGACTTCAGACGCATCTGGGATGGGCGAAAATGCAGAATAATAAACGCGCCGCAATTTTTGTTGACCATACAGTTTGACACTCGTGCCAAGGATAACTTTATCATTTGAGTCATCGGCTCCTATGATCATCTGAGTGGACTGTCCGCCAGGAGCAAAGCGAGGTGGGCGTTTACCCGAGTAGGTTTTATCTACTTTGTGTTCATTTATTTTGTCTTTCAATGTATTCATTGAACCGTGAATTTCAGCAAGGTCTTTTTCCGGGGCGTATTTGTTCAACGAATTTTGTGTCGGCATTTCGATGTTTATACTTAGCCTATCGGCATATAAGCCAGCTTCAGCCTGTAGTTCAGGAGATGCATTCGGAATGGTCTTAAGATGAATGTATCCTTTAAATCCGTGATCAATGCGAAGAGACTTCGCGATGCGTACCATGCTCTCCATAGTCAGGTCAGGAGAGCCGACAATACCGGAACTTAAAAATAATCCCTCAATGTAGTTACGCTTATAAAAATTAAGCGTTAAATCAACCGTTTCTTTAACGGTAAAACGCGCTCGTTGAACGTTGCTAGACACCCTATTGATGCAGTAATGGCAATCGTATATGCAATAGTTGGTCATTAGGATCTTAAGTAATGATACGCATCGACCATCAGGGGTAAAGCTGTGACATATCCCTGACCCTCCTGTGAGCGAACCTATTCCTTTTTTGTCAGTTTTACCTGCTTTTCGTTTACCGGCGGAGCCACTTGCGCAAGAAGCGTCATACTTAGCGGCATCTGAAAGAATTTCGAGTTTTTGAATGAGTTTGTCATGCATCGCAAATGGTCACTTTCTCTAGGCAAATGTACGTGGTAGACGGTCTGAAAAAAAACAAGATTCCATACCAGTACTTTGCTTGTTGTGGTATATCTCAATACTGTATAAGTGTACAGTATTGAGGGGAGTGAGTTTATTAAATTTGAAAGGAAAATTTTATCTTGCTGTGTGTAGAAAGTACCTTATACAACTTTAGTATAAGTTTTGGGTTGTTCTAAGCTGCTGAAAAATAAAGATTAACTATATGGTGCGGAAGGTGCATATGGTTAAGTAGATATGAGTGAATTACTAGATGTATTGAATAGACGAAAGTTTGTATTGTCAGGCAGAAAACATCTGCTGCAACGTGAAAGCTAGAAACTTAAAAAGTCGAATGACTCAATACGTTGGTGATAAATAGTTTTAATTAAGTGGATTGTAGCGAGCTTATCGATACAAGTGCAAAATCGTTCAAGGAGTGGGGCATGAACTTTTTAAAGTGGGTTTATTCAGGCTTAGTGGTATCAGCAATCATTGTTATAGTCGGTGTAATTGGGCAAGGAAAGCTATCCGTAAGCCAGGCATCAGCTGATGACGAACAGCGCCCCGTTCATATGGATATTCAAAAAGTACAGCGCAACTTCTCATTGGTAGAATTTGATTTGTCGAAAAAGGCGCATCTATTGAGAAAAACGCGTTTAGAGCACTACATTGCACAGGCTAAGCAAGCCGATTTAAGAGGTTGGAAATTTAAGCGTGATGAGTTTGTTGAGCGCGCCGAAAATATTCTAAATCACCATCTTACTCAATACGCGAATGATGTTAGTCAAGATGCGGAAACTTATACCGCTCAAGCAATCTAATACAAAGGCTATACATGAAAACGCGCCTTACATTCTTACAATGTAGGGCGCGTTTTTCGTTTGAGTGTTTTCCAAATTTATTCCGACAGCGCAGAAATATAAGCTCTTACCACTTTTTCAACAAAGGCCTGACAATTTTTGGCCGTGGTTGGGTCATATTCACCATGGTTGGTAATGTTGTTCGATAATACGCGAATACCTAAAAAGGGAACGTGGTAGGCATGTGCAATCTGCGCTGCAGAAGCGGTTTCCATTTCTTCCACACTCGTTCCCATATTCTTATGGAGCCATGCTATTCGATCTAACTCATTATTCCAAAAGTTACCACTGCCAATCGTTCCTTTAACGACGTTCCCGCGTTTGTACTGCTTGGATAGCGATAGAGCTAGGTTGATGAGCTGTTTGTCTCCTAAATAAAAACGCAACTTTTCTGCGTCTTTAGCGCTACTTCCTTCTCCCGCGCTGCCTTCTGACGCCATAAGATCCATCGGTAGCCAATTAAACGGATGAGAACCTTCTCCTTGAGCTAGCTTGGGCGTTTTAAAGTTGGATGCATTAATACTGCGTTCGCCAAGAACAATATCACCAACTTTTAAGGAAGGATCGTGGCCACCTGATGTTCCCTGATTGATGATAAGGCGAGGGTGGTATCTCTCTATGCCATTAGCGGTGGCGGCCGCTGTATTTTCTAAACCCTTACCGGTTTTAGCTACCACAATGGGATACCCGTCTAGTGTCCCTTTATAGAATACCGCATTACCTGAATACTCTGTTGTAGTGTTATCCAAAAGCGCAGCAAAGTATTCGGCTTCAATGGGCATGGGGCCTTGAATCATTATTGGCTGTAACGGAGCGTTCTGTGAAGCTACTTCTACACGCTTCATGGTGTGTACGTGCTGTGTATTTGCCCATACGCTATGAGTGAAAAGTGCCAAGAGCGTTATAATTGCTGAAAAACGTGTGTAGCGATTGAAAACTAGCTGCATGTCTATCCTTATTTTTGTCGTTGTTGTCCCGAGGAGTGTTAACGAATTCTCGTTGTTTTGTTGGATATGTTTTTTGTAATTTTGATACTGACTTAGATGAGTGTTCTTATTATAAGCGTCAGCTTACCACTGCTTTAGTAAATTACAGGCAAAAAAAAGCGAAGCATTTGCTTCGCTTTAATAGTGTATTCGTCGCTATTCGACTTCTACGATTTTAAGGGTATTGGTCGCGCCCACTTTTTCCATTTCATCGCCGTAAGTCAGGATGATACTGTCGCCGCTTTTAACTAATCCTTTTTCTTTAAGTGATGCAATGACATCGTACTTCAATTTGCCAGGTTCACTGTTTGAAGAGTCAAAGAAAACCGGCTTAACGCCGCGGCAAAGCGCCATTGTGTTAAGCGTTGATTCGTGACGAGACATCGCAATAATTGGCAGAGATGTAGTAATGCGAGACATTAACGTTGGTGTAGTTCCACTTTCAGTTAAACCTACAATCGCTTTAACACTTGGCAAGTGGTTCGCAGCGTAAACCGCTGACAGAGCAATTGACTCGCTAGTAGAAGAAAACTGCTGATCCATGCGGTGCTTGGAAATTTTAACGCTTGGATGTGTTTCCGCGCCTTCACAAACACGAGCCATAGCTGCAACTTTTTAAATGGGAAAATTACCCGCCGCTGTTTCAGCTGAAAGCATTACCGCGTCAGTGCCGTCTAGTACAGCGTTTGCAACGTCCATTACTTCTGCACGTGTAGGCATAGGGCTGTCAATCATCGACTCCATCATTTGCGTCGCGGTGATCACAACCTTGTTGAGCTGGCGAGAACGGGCAATCAGTTTCTTTTGAACACCAACAAGTTCCGCATCGCCAATTTCTACACCCAAGTCACCACGAGCAACCATTACCGCATCTGAAGCGCTGATGATATCCGTCATGGCTTCGTCAGACGCCACCGTTTCAGCACGCTCGACCTTTGCACAAATTTTTGCGTAGCAGCCAGCTGCTTCGGCAAGTTCTCGCGCGTAGTTCAAGTCTGCGCCGCTGCGAGGAAATGACACTGCAAGATAATCAACACCAATTTTCGCGGCGGTTTTAATGTCTTCTTTGTCTTTTTCGGTAAGTGCATCTGCAGAAAGACCACCGCCTTGACGGTTAATACCTTTATTGTTTGAAAGCTTGCCGCCTACTGTTACTTCAGTAATCACTTTGCGGCCTTCAACGCCAGTTACTCGAAGCTGAATACGACCGTCATCAAGAAGCAGAATATCGCTTGCTGATACATCATCAGGAAGCGCTTTGTAATCAATACCTACTTGATTAATATCACCTTCGTCGCGGCCTAATTCAGCGTCTAGAATGAATTTTGCGCCAACCTCTAAACGAACTGCACCTTCGGCAAAACGAGCAACACGGATTTTAGGGCCCTGAAGATCACCTAAAATCGCTACGTATTTACCTAGGTTCTTTGCTGCCTGACGAACGCGCTTTGCACGTTCAATGTGATCTTCGGCTTGTCCGTGTGAAAAGTTCATGCGCACAGTGTTTGCGCCTGCGGCAATAAGTGCCTGAATCTTTTCAAGTGAGTCGGTTGCAGGTCCTAAGGTGGCAAGAATTTTCGTTCTTCTGGTCATGTGATTCCGTCGCTGTTTCTAAGTTAGAAAAGACAAAGAGTGATAGGCTACGCGTTTATACGGTATGCCTGTAATCGCTTTACGTAATTTTATTACAGAATAATAGTTGAATTTGACAAAAATGTGAATGAAATAAACAAAAACGCCTAACTGGCTCGACCAGTTAGGCGGTTTCGCTGATTTATTGAACCACTATTGTTACGGTAAGTGGTTCTTATATGATCACGTGGGAAGAAAATTACTCACCACGCTTTTCATAACGTGAACCACGCAGCGTATCTTTTACTCGCTTCAGATTCTCTCTGAACTTGTTGCCGCGGCGCAATGTAAAACCGGTTGCCAGTACATCAATTAGCGTGAGCTGCGCGATGCGAGAGGCCATTGGCATATACATATCAGTATCTTCCGGCACCTCCAGCGATAACACGTAACTGCACTCTTGTGCCAGCGGGCTATCTGCTGAGGTAATTCCTACCACAGTAGCGTCGTTCATGCGGGCAATTTGCGCTATTTCTACTAAGCTTTTAGTTCGGCCCGTATGGCTAATCAATACAACAACATCGCCATCTGAACAGTTCATGCAGCTCATGCGCTGCATCAAAATATCTTCAAAGTAGACCACTGGAACATTGAAGCGGAAAAACTTATTTAGTGCATCGTGTGCCACTGAAGCTGAAGCGCCTAAGCCGAAAAATGAAATTTTCTGTGCCTGTGTAAGTAAATCAACAACGCGATTTACCACGTTCACATCCACAGATTGGCGCGCCACTTCCAGGGACGCCATGGTCGATTCGAATATCTTATTGGTATATTCGTCCGGGCTGTCGTTTTCATCAACATGGCGGTTTACATAAGGCGTGCCGTTAGCCAGGCTCTGCGCTAAATGCAGCTTAAAGTCTGGGAAGCCTTTAGTATCAAGTCTTCGGCAGAAACGGTTTACGGTAGGCTCACTAACATCCGACATCTTAGCGAGGGTTGCTATACTCGAATGAATGGCCGTTTGTGGGTTAGCTAGAATTACTTCAGCTACCTTTTTCTCAGATTTACTGAATGCCGCTTGGTTTTGTGTGATTTTTTCTAAAATGTTCATACAGATATAGCAATTAGTTAGCACAATTTATTGTAAGGTACACCCGTAATAGTACCCAATGTGACGTCTGTGACAAGAAAAATGTAATTTTTTGACAATTTTTGTTATTTCAATCGGGTTAAATGAGGGTAAACTGAGGGAAACAGTAAAGATTCAGATCCTATAGTTGGTACAAGTTGTAATTTTACTACATTTGGTGTTAACTATACGGTAAAAATAGTCGTTAGTGTTGTAAATAACTGTACAATACGCCGCGGACACATACATTTAAAAGGTCGACGAATATGGTATTGGATAATTCCTACGAACCCTGTGATTTTGTACTTTTCGGTACACTGGGAGATCTTTCACGACGCAAGTTGTTGCCTTCTTTATATCAGCTTGAAAAAGCAAACTTGATGCACCCAGACACCACTATTGTGGGTGTTGCGCGTCAAGAAATGGAGCTGGATGCCTATATTGAAGAAGTTCATGCCAACCTAATCAAGTTTGGCGAAAAGAACTTGTGTGAAGCCACTTGGGAAAAAATGAAAGCGCGTTTGCACTATGCATGCGTAGACATGAAGGACGTTGAAAGCTATTGCGTATTAGACGACCACGTTGACTCAAGCCGCACCATGGTTTGTTATCTAGCGACGCCACCGGCGATATATGGTGATATCTGTCGTGGCCTGCATAGCTGTAAAATTATCGACTCAAGCGTTCGCGTTGTGCTAGAAAAGCCAATTGGTCACGATTTGGCATCGTCTAAAGTGATCAATGAGCAAGTTGCAGAATACTTCGACGAAAAGCAAATTTACCGCATTGACCATTACCTTGGTAAAGAGACAGTACTGAACTTAGTATCACTGCGTTTTGCCAATTCTATTTTTGCTACTAACTGGGACCACAACTGCATTGACCATGTTCAAATCTCAGTTGCAGAGTCTGTGGGTATTGAAGGGCGTTGGGGTTACTTTGACGACGCGGGTCAAATGCGAGATATGGTGCAAAACCACTTGCTACAAATTCTAAGCTTAGTAGCGATGGAGCCTCCAACAACGCTTGATGCCGACAGCATTCGAGATGAAAAACTCAAAGTGCTTAAAGCGCTTCGTCCTATCAACTCGTTTAATATTAACGAAAGCACAGTTCGCGGCCAGTACACGTCTGGCTTTGTAAAGGGCGAGGAAGTGCCTGGATACCTTGAAGAAGAAGGTGCCAATACGCAAAGTAAAACTGAAACCTTTGTTGCGATTAAAGCGGAAATTGATAACTGGCGTTGGGCTGGTGTGCCGTTCTACCTACGCACAGGTAAGCGCATGCCAACTAAGGTGAGTGAAGTTGTTATCTACTTCAAGCGTCAGCCGCACAACTTATTCGGTGACAGCTTCAAGAATCTCCCACCCAATAAGCTCGTTATTCGTCTACAGCCAGACGAAGGTGTAGAAATCACTGTAATGAACAAAGTGCCTGGCTTAACTAGCTCTGGTTCTATGGATCTACAAAAATCGAAGCTTAACTTAAGCTTCTCTGAAGCGTTTGCCGACGAGCGTATTCCTGATGCATACGAAAAGCTACTTCTTGAAGTTATGTTGGGTAATCAGGCGCTATTCGTTCGTCGTGACGAAATTGAACAAGCCTGGACATGGGTAGACTCAATTCTTGAAGCGTGGAAGCAATCGAGTGAGCCACCAGAACCGTATCAAGCAGGTACATGGGGGCCGGTAGACTCTATAGGTCTTCTTGCTCGCGAAAATCGCAGCTGGTACGAAAGCAAAACAGGGAAGAAAAAGTAATATGGCGTTAACAACTCTATCATTCGAAACACCTGATGCATTGACTGACGCATTTGCGCAAGACTTAGTCAGTATCTTAAAAACAGGTATTAAAACTCGTGGTCGCGCATCGCTTGTAGTGAGTGGTGGTCGCACGCCTCTGGCGCTTTTCAAACAACTAAGTGAAACCGAACTTGAGTGGGATAAGGTTGATATCACCCTTGCTGACGAGCGCTGGGTTGAAGAGGGCCACGAGGCCAGCAACACCAGCCTAGTCAAAAATAATCTAATTCAAAATAAAGCCGCAGCAGCTCGTTTTATCGAATTGAAAAGCGATGCTGATGATGCAAACGAAGGCGTAAATGCTGCAGAGTCAAATTTGGCTAGCATGTCGCAACCTTTTGATGCATTGATTCTTGGCATGGGGGAAGACGGTCACACTGCATCGCTTTTCCCTTGCTCTGAGCAAGTACTTGACGGCTTAGATATGAGCAGCGGCAGAACCTGTATCGCTGTTCAACCTACAACAGCACCTCATCAACGTATTTCATTAACGCTACCTGCGTTACTCAATAGCCGTAATATCTTTTTGCATTTAACAGGCGAGAAGAAAAAACAAGTCTTACTTGACGCTATTGAAAATGCCACCGAAGCGCAAAAGCCCATCACCGCCGTAGTTAACCGTGCGCCGGTTACTTTGATGTGGGCGCCATAGGAGACAAACATGAATCCAAAAATTGCTGAAGTTACGCAACGAATTATCGAGCGTAGTAAAGAAACGCGTAAGGCGTATCTAGAAAAAATTGAGAGTGCACGACGTCAAGGACCACACCGTGGTGTGTTGTCATGCGGTAACCTTGCTCACGGCTTTGCAGCATGTGGAACAAGCGAAAAATCTGACCTTCGTTCAATGACTAAAGCCAACGTGGCTATTGTGTCTGCGTATAACGATATGCTTTCAGCGCACCAGCCTTACGAGACTTATCCTGCGTTAATTAAAGAAGCAGTGAAAGAAGTAGGCAGTGTAGCCCAGTTCGCAGGTGGCGTACCTGCTATGTGTGATGGTGTTACACAAGGCCAGTCTGGCATGGACTTAAGCCTAATGAGCCGTGATAACATTGCTCAGGGGGCTGCCATTGCGCTTTCTCACAATATGTTCGATAGCGCATTGATGCTAGGTATCTGCGACAAAATCGTTCCCGGGCTACTAATGGGCGCACTAACGTTCGGTCATTTGCCAACCGTTTTTGTGCCAGCCGGTCCAATGCCATCGGGTCTTCCAAACAAAGAAAAGGCCCGCGTTCGTCAAGAATTTGCCGAAGGTAAAGTAGGGCGTGACGCGTTGCTTGAAGCTGAATCTCAATCTTACCACTCTGCTGGTACCTGTACGTTCTATGGAACGGCAAACTCGAATCAGCTAGTGGTTGAAATGATGGGCTTGCACCTTCCGGGTTCGTCGTTTGTTAATCCAGGCACACCTTTGCGCGACGCGTTAACTAAAGCGGCTGCGGTCCAAGCGACACGCCTAACTGACCTTGGCGACAACTATACGCCAATTGGTCACATTGTAGATGCAAAAGCCATTGTGAACGGCCTTGTAGGTCTTCTTGCTACGGGTGGTTCTACTAACCACACCATGCACCTTATTGCGGTAGCTCGCGCTGCAGGTTACATCGTAAATTGGGACGACTTCTCAGATATCTCTAATGCTGTGCCTCTTCTTACTCGCATTTACCCGAATGGCTCAGCTGACATTAACCACTTTGTTGCAGCAGGTGGTATGTCATTGCTAATTAGACAGCTGCTTGATGCGGGTCTACTACATAACGACGTTAAGACTATTTGTGGTGAAGGCTTAGACTTCTACACTAAAGAGCCTGTGCTTAAAGACGGCGAATTAGAATGGCGAGATGGCCCAACTGAATCCCTTGATAAAGAAGTGCTAGCAACTGTTGACGCTCCGTTTAAGCCAGATGGTGGTTTGAGTGTACTTGACGGCAATCTTGGTCGTGGCGTTATCAAAACCTCAGCGCTTCGCACGCCTCACTGTAATATCAAAGCGCCAGCGGTTGTGTTTGAAGACCAGTTTGAACTGGATGACGCGTTTAAGTCTGGCAAGCTAGACAAAGACTGCATTGTAGTTGTTCGCTTCCAAGGTCCTTCTGCGATTGGTATGCCAGAACTTCACCGCTTAACGCCACCTCTTGGTGTGCTTCAAGATCGCGGCTTTAAAGTGGCGCTAGTTACTGACGGTCGTATGTCTGGTGCATCAGGTAAAGTTCCTGCAGCTATCCACGTGACTCCAGAAGCTTATAAAGGCGGTCTACTTGCTAAAGTGCAAGAGGGCGACATTATCGAGCTAAACACACAAACTGGTGCACTAACACTGCATGTGGATGATGAAACACTGGCTGCACGTGAAGCAGCGCCAGCGAACTTAGCTAAGCATCACGTTGGAATGGGACGTGAAATGTTTGCGGGTATGCGCGCTATTCTGACAGGTGCAGAAGAGGGTGCATGTTCACTGTTTTACACGCAGGAGCAAGCATAATGAGCCAGAAGTTTGTGGCTGATGTTGGCGGTACGAATATTCGCGTTGCAAGGGTAACCGAATCAGGTGTGGCCGACATCAAGAAATACATGTGTAATGATTTTGCCAGCATTGACCTTGCTATTGCACAATACTTTAGCGACATGCCGGAATACAGCTTTTCGCAGGGCTGTATTGCTATTGCATGTCCAGTATTGGGCGATCAAGTCGAGATGACGAATCACAGCTGGGCATTTTCGCAAAATGCGCTTCGCTCGCAGCTTAAACTAGATGCGTTGTTCGTTATTAACGACTTCACTGCCGTAGCGCACTCATTGCCTGTATTAGGCGAAGAGCAAGTGGTGCAAATTGGTGAAGGCACAGCGAAAGAAAATGGCAACATCGCTGTTTTTGGGCCAGGTACGGGATTAGGTGTTGAACATATCACGATGACCTCAACCGGTTGGCAGACGCTAGACGGAGAAGGTGGTCACGTAGACTTTGCACCGGTAGATGAAACCGATGTTGTTGTATGGCGTCACCTTCAATCTACCTTAGGGCGTGCTTCTGCAGAAGAAGTGATGTCTGGTCGTGGTCTACACAATATCTATACTGCGCTAGCCAATCAGGCTTCAACGCCAGTCGTATTTACCGAGCCCGCTCAAATAACTGACGCTGCGCTAAACGGTACCTGCAAAATTGCTGAAGCAACGCTTACCCAATTCTGTCGAATTATGGGAAGTTTTGCGGGTAATTTAGCACTTAACATGGCAACCACGGGCGGCATCTTCATTGGTGGTGGCATTGCTAACCGTTTCCCTGAATTTATTCAAAACAGCGATTTTAGAGCGCGTTTTGAAGCGAAAGGGCAAATGAAGCACTACGTGAAAGACATTCCCACCTATTTAATTGCAGAACCTGATCATGGTCTATTGGGTGCGGCTGCATATCTGAATCAAAATACAGCGAGCTAAATTATGACAACGAAATGGAAATACTCTCCAGAGGAAATTTTTGCGGCCGGTCCAGTTGTACCTGTTTTGGTAATCAATGACGTAGAAAAAGCGGTTCCTCTGGCAAAAGCGCTGATGGAAGGTGGTATTAAAGTACTAGAAGTAACGCTACGTACCCCAGCGGCTATTGACGTGATTAAGCGAATTGCACAAGAAGTGCCTGATTCTTTAATTGGTGCTGGAACAGTGACTAACGCTCAGCAGCTTAAAGCGGTCGTTGAAGCGGGCGCTAAGTTCGCAATTAGCCCAGGTATGACGGCTGATTTGCTAAAAGCGGGTATGGATTCAGAAATTCCACTTATCCCTGGTATCTCTTCAACTTCTGATTTGATGAAGGGTAAAGATGCGGGTTATACCCACATGAAATTCTTCCCAGCAGAGGCTTCAGGCGGCGTTAAAGCCATTAAGTCTATAAGTGGTCCTTTCCCAGATGTGACGTTCTGCCCAACGGGTGGCATTGGTCCAAACAACTACAATGACTATTTAGCGCTTAACAACGTTAAATGTGTAGGTGGTTCATGGCTTGCCCCAGACGACGCAATCGAATCAGGTGACTGGGCGCGTATTACGCAGCTAGCAAAAGAAGCTGTTGCGGGTGCTAAGCAGTAATTTGCTGAACCTTTAAATAAAAAAACCTGCTCATTGGCAGGTTTTTTTATATCTCTTGATCGTGAACTGCGACTGTCTACCTTCCGAAGTGTCAGCGAAATTGCGCTTGCACTTCACATAATTTACTTCGGAACAATAGTTTGTTTAAGTATGTGGCTAGCACCGGGGGACAGCGTCTTTCCCTCAGTTAGCGATGTTTCTACGCACAACATGTGCTTATAGCCAAATGGGTCCATGTCTGAAATAGACGCTGCGCCTAACCATGGGTTCCACACTACCAAAGAGTCATTACCGTTGGATACCACTTCCGTAAACGCGTTGCCTTCGACTTCAATTTCTGCCGTTTTAATCGGCGCAACATGAATGCGATCCGTTTCGCCTGTGATGGTGTAAGGACTCGGTGTCGTCTTAAGTCCCCAGTCGTCAAGTTTGTCTTTATATTGACCTTCAATTCCAGTTATTTGGGTATGTTGAATGTGGTCAACGTGGAAATATGTATGTAGCGCACAGTTAAATTCGAATGGTACAACACCCGTATTTTCTGTAGTTAACGCAACGTCCATCGTCTCACCAACGGTAATTACCATGGTCACGTTACAATCATTCTCAAACCCTTCTGCTCGGGTAAAGCTTGGCGAAAGCGTAATCGTTGTTCCGCTTTCTGTATCTTCTGAATGAATCAGCTTCCATACTTGTGTTCTCAAAAAGCCGTGAGCGGGGAGGGCACCTTTTTCTCGACCGTGATCATCGCTAAACCAAGGCCAGCACACCGGAATACCACCGCGAATAGGTCGCTCTCCGTTCAAGTAAGCATGGGGGCTTACCCAAAGACGCTCTCTGCCATCGCTTTTAGGCACATATGACAAGATATGACCGCCAAATAGGCTAATACGCGCAGAGGCAAACGCATTATCTACGTCTAAAAAGGTAAGTCCATTAGACTCACTAACGGTAACTGAACTCACAGGTGGCATAAGCCCTCCTTGGACTAATAAGAAAACAACAAAGGGTAAGCGACGGGAAAGCGTATGTCGCTGGAATATCGTTATTATGCGTGTTTACGACCACGAAAAACAAAAAAGGTGCAAACGCCGTGTTTACACCTTTAGATTAACTCAACTTTAGCGTGAATAGTTTAACTATTTTAGCTTAATACCGTTAATTACTTAGAAATGTGAGCCACAAGGTCTAGAACCTTGTTTGAGTAGCCCCATTCGTTGTCGTACCAAGAAACGAGTTTAACGAATGTATCAGTAAGTGCGATACCTGCAGTGGCGTCAAATACCGATGTGCGAGCGTCGCCAAGGAAGTCGTTAGACACAACCGCATCTTCTGTGTAACCCATGATACCTTTAAGCTCGCCTTCTGAAGCTTCTTTCATTGCTGCACAAATTTCATCGTAGCTAGCAGGCTTCGCAAGGTTTACAGTAAGGTCTACTACTGAAACGTTTGGCGTAGGTACACGGAAAGCCATACCTGTTAACTTGCCGTTAAGCTCAGGGATAACTTTACCTACTGCTTTTGCTGCACCGGTTGATGATGGAATGATGTTCTGACCAGCACCACGACCACCACGCCAGTCTTTCATTGAAGGACCGTCTACCGTTTTCTGTGTTGCAGTTGTTGCGTGAACCGTTGTCATCAAACCGTCTACAATACCAAATTTATCGTTAAGCACTTTGGCAAGTGGAGCAAGACAGTTAGTTGTGCAAGACGCGTTTGAAACAATAGTTTCGCCAGCGTAGCTTTCTTGGTTAACACCCATAACGAACATAGGCGTGTCATCTTTAGAAGGTGCAGACATAACAACTTTCTTCGCGCCAGCTTCGATGTGCTTCGCGGCAGTTTCTTTAGTCAGGAACAGACCTGTTGATTCAACAACCACGTCAACGTCTACTTCATCCCACTTAAGTGCAGCTGGATCTCTTTCAGATGTAATGCGGATAGTTTTGCCGTTTACAACTAGGCTATTGTTATCTACTGTAACTTCACCGTCGAATAAACCGTGAGTCGAGTCGTATTTCAATAGATAAGCAATGTAGTCCGTGTCTAGTAAGTCGTTTATTGCAACAACTTCGATGTCGTTGCGCTCCGCTGCTGCGCGCATTACTAGGCGTCCAATACGGCCAAAACCATTGATACCGATGCGAATTGTCATAACGTACCCCGATTATTTAAATAAAATGAAAATAAATTACGTAAAGTATGGATCAAAATGCCATAATTAGCAAAATAAAAAGCAAAAGTGTTGCAAAATTACGAATAAGTGCTATTGCAATCGTATTCAGATATCGCCAAGCCCTTGTTTCTAGAATAATGTTAAAAATTTGTTTGTAGACGCACTATGTTTAATTTGCTTTGCGTCTTTTACCGAATAACAGGAATGACACACCATGACACAACAACTTCTGCAACAACTGGTTGAAATGCGGGGAATTGAAACCCAATACGTCGACGCATGGGGAAAGCCAGCAACCATCGCAGAATCAAGTAAAGCAAAACTGCTTAACACACTTGGCTATGACACCAGCAGTGATGAAAAAATTCAGTCACAAATTACACAAGATATAAAGTCGGTATGGTTGTCGCCGTTAAATCCTGTTCAAGTAGTTCGCAATACCCAAGAAATTAATCTAGCAGTTCGTTTACCTATCGAGTTAGTGAACGATGATCACACGCTCACGGTCACCTGTGAAAATGGTGACGTGCTCACTCATCAATTTACGCCAGTTGACCAAGAAATGACGACGATGGCGCATATCGACGATGTAGAGTTTCATGAATACGTAGTAACACTGCCTTTGGATTTGCCCCTTGGTTATCACGATGTAGCCTTAAGCGCTGATGACGATGAGTTTGCGCGTTCTCGCTTAATTGTGGCTCCAGAAGCGTGCTACACGCCAAACGAAATTAAAGAAGGCAAAAAAATATGGGGCTTAAGCGTTCAACTTTACTGCGTTCGCAGTGAAAAGAACTGGGGGATTGGTGATTTTTCTGATTTAGCTCTGCTTATTGAAAAAGCCGCTGGTGTGGGCGCAGACTTTATCGGACTCAATCCTATTCATGCGCTTTACCCTGCAAATCCCAACGCGTGCTCGCCTTATGGGCCAAGCTCACGTCGCTGGCTTAATTATTTGTATATCGATGTGACTGCCATTGACGGCTATGACGATGCATCAGTACAAGCGGTAGTGAGCAGTGATGAGTTTAAAGCCACGCTTGAACATGCACGTAACGTAGAACATGTAGACTACGAGGCAGTCGCCCATGTGAAATTGGCTGCGCTTAAAGCAGTATTTGATGTTTACGATGCCAAATACCTTCGTAAAAGCACAAAGCAAAATAAAGCGTTTAAAGCCTTCGTAGAAGCGGGCGGTGAAAGCTTAGATATGTTAGCGGTGTACGACGCCTTGCAATCGCACCTAAAAGCTGAAGGTAAAGACAGCTGGGGATGGCCGGTATTCCCACAAGATTACAAAGACTATTACAACCCAGCCGTGGCTAAGTTTAAGAGTGCAAACGAACAAGACGTCAAATTTTACTTGTTCCTACAGTGGATTGCCGCCCAACAGCTTGAGCTTGCAAGCAACAAAGCTACTGATGCAGGCATGACCATTGGTCTTTATCGCGACTTGGCGGTAGGCGTTAGTGAAGGAAGTGCGGAAATTTGGGGTAACAAAGACCTATACTGCACAGGCGCAAGTGTAGGTGCTCCACCGGATATCTTGGGCCCACTAGGCCAGAACTGGGGGTTGCCGCCTATGGACCCTCGTAAGCTGTATGAACAGGGTTACCAGCCCATTATTGACCTGTTTGCGTCTAACATGGCGTCGTCAGGCTCATTGCGTATCGATCACGTCATGGCGTTGCTGCGTTTATGGTGGGTTGTGAAAGGCGATAACGCTAAAGATGGCGGCTATGTTTATTATCCTGTAGACGATTTACTCGGTATTCTAGCGCTAGAAAGTCACCGCAATCAGAGCTTGGTTATTGGTGAAGACTTGGGTACTGTACCAGAAGAAATTCGCAGCAAGCTTGCTGATAATGGCGTGTACTCATACCGCGTATTTTTCTTCGAACAAGCGGAAGACGGCGGTTTCTTCTCACCTAGCCATTACCCTGTTCAGTCTATGTCAACGTTGACTACTCACGATATGCCAACGCTGATTGGTTACTGGCACTGTTTAGATTTAGAGCTAGGCAAAGAAATAGGGCTTTATCCAACAGAAGAAATCCTTCAAACGCTTTATGCGGATCGTCATGAAAACAAACAGGCGATTTTAGATACATTGCACGGCCACGGTTCAATTGGCGACAATGTAGGCCGCGATGTTAATCATACGGGTATGAATCGCGAACTGAATAACGGTATGCAGGTGCATATGGCAGGTGGCTCGAGCGCATTATTGAGCCTGCAATTGGAAGACTGGTTAGAAATGGATAAGCCGGTCAATATTCCTGGTACTTTTGACGAGTATCCAAACTGGCGAAGAAAACTCACAGAGAATATCGAGTCGATGTTCGATAGACATGATATAAATGAGTTGGCGTCTAAACTTACTCATGCAAGAAAGCAAGCAAGTCAGGGTTAATTGCCATTATCAAAGAAATGATAATAGGCGGTTGCCTGGGTAACTTAAACGAGTAAGATAAAGTACCAAGACGGTACTTGATAGAGCTTAAATGTATACAACGCATTTAAGCTCACAATTCAACCCGCTGCCATGCGGGTTTTTACTAGGAGTAGCGAATGCAATTAGCGCAGCAGTTTGAACAGGTATTATGTTCTCAGCCGTTTTCCCATTTAGGTGTAGTTAAAAATCAGCAGAAGTCGGTACTTCGCGTTTGGCATCCTAATGTCAGCGAGATAACGATTAAATGGGAGAATGCAGCGCTAGCAAATGTAACCGTTACCTCCAAAAATGGTCTTTTTGAAACACCACTGCCTAAAGAATATCAGGGTGAGGTTTATCGCGTTATCGCCGAAGGCTTGAATGACGATAAGGGCTATATCGATCCTTATCAATTCTCCGAGCAGGCGTATCATGCGGTACACTACATCGATAGCAAGCCTTCAAACTTGTATGAGCAAGCGGGCGCGCAACTTTTAACACTCACTTCATCACAAGGCGATGCGATAAAAGGTGTCAGGTTCTGCGTTTTCGCGCCCAATGCGAGTACGGTGTCGCTCATTGGCGATTTCAATCAGTGGGATGGGCGCACGCATCCTATGGAAAAGACCTCCATGGGATACTGGGTACTGTTTGTGCCAGAACTCGCAGAGGGAGAGCGCTACAAGTATCATATTAAAGATGCACACGGCCACGACCTACCGCACAAGGCTGACCCACTTGGCTTCAGTGCAGAGCAGTATCCTTCTCATGCTTCGAAAATTTACAACCACAATAACTATGAGTGGAATGATAGTGCATGGATGGAAAAGCGAAAGGGGAATAAATACAACAGCCCAATGAGCATTTATGAAGTGCACCTTGGCTCTTGGAAGCGCCCGGGTATTGAAACTGATGCGCGCTATCTTACTTATAAAGCGCTGGCCGATGACTTAATAAGCTACGTCAGCGATATGGGTTACACTCACGTTGAATTGCTGCCTATTTCCGAGTTTCCTTTCGACGGTTCGTGGGGCTATCAGCCCGTGGGAATGTTCGCACCAACGAGTAGATTTGGTAACCCAGATGAATTTAAATACTTTGTTGATAAGGCTCACCAAGCAGGTATAGGCGTAATTATCGACTGGGTACCTGCACATTTCCCGGAAGACGGCCATGGCTTGGCGCGATTTGATGGTTCTTGTGTTTATGAATATGAAGATCCGAGGAAAGGTTGGCATCCGGATTGGAATTCTTGCATTTACGATTTCGGCAAAGACACAGTTCGTCAATTTTTAGTTGCAAACGCACTGTTTTGGCTAGACAAATTTCACGTTGATGGACTCAGGGTTGATGCAGTGGCATCCATGCTTTATCTCGATTACTCACGTAATGACGGCGAGTGGATCCCGAATGTGGATGGGGGTAACGAAAATTACGAAGCCATTAGTTTACTGAAATGGATGAATGAAGAAGTGTACAAGCACTTCCCTGACGCCATGACAATTGCCGAAGAATCAACGTCGTTTCCTAAGGTTTCTCGTCCAGTATTTGATGGCGGTTTGGGCTTTGGCTTTAAGTGGAACATGGGGTGGATGCACGACTCATTACATTACATTGCTAAAGACCCAGCATACCGCAATTACCACCATGGCGATATTACCTTCAGCATGGTTTACGCGTTTGACGAAAACTTTGTGTTGCCTATCTCGCACGATGAAGTGGTACACGGCAAAGGCAGTATGCTGCACAAAATGCCTGGCGATGAATGGCAGCAAGCCGCTAACCTGCGTTGTTACGCGGGCTTTATGTACGGTCACCCCGGCAAGAAGCTTAACTTTATGGGGAACGAGCTTGCGCAGGCACGAGAATGGAACCATGACAGTAGTTTAGACTGGCACTTGCTCGATTACGAAAAACACAAAGGCATTCAAGCGCTTTATAAGGCGCTCAACCACCTCTATACGTCTACGCCAGCGCTTTACGAGCAAGACCACGAACCAGGGGGCTTTGCTTGGCTGGACCACAATAATGCAGACCAAAGCGTGGTTTCATTTGTTCGCATGTCAAAAGATGCGAAGCAAAAAGTATATGTGGTATCTAATTTTACGCCTGTGCCACGTCAGAACTTCAGAATAGGCGTAGAGGATGCATGCACGCTAACGCTAGCACTAAACACTGATGATGGTGCATATTGGGGTAGTGACTACGACGTTGCTTCTACTGTAAATACGCAACCCATACCTTGGAATGAGCGTACTCACTCTGCAGAAATCACGTTACCGCCGCTAGCCACGGTATTTTATGTTACCAATGTGGATTAATCCGACTAGAGCGACACGCCCTAGTGAAGAGATAAATTGAGAACGAAGTGAACGAAATTCGAGACACCGCACTAATTGTAGAAAGTGGAATGGGAAAGGCATATCCACTTGGCGCAACAGTTACACAAGATGATTGTAATTTTGCCGTATACGCGCCCGATGCGAAGGCGGTCGTGTTGTGTTTTTTCAATAGTGACACAGAAGAGGCGGTGAGTGAGCATCCATTGCCTGAGAAAACTGGTGATGTTTGGCACGGTCGTTACAGCGGCGTTAGCGCAGGACAATACTATGGTTATCGCGTAGAACGCGGTGAGGGAGGGTTACATGCGGTACCCACCGACAAACTGCTAATCGACCCTTACGCCAAGAAAATTAGTCGCGCAATAAAATGGGACGCTAGGCAATACAAACACGACTCTCAGTTTATGATCCCCAAGTGCATAGTAATTGATCAAAATGACTATGCGCCGAGTCATGTTAGCGCGCCTGTTATACCGAAACACAAGCGAGTAGTTTACGAAGCACATATTAAGGGGCTAACAAAACTCCATCCCGATGTACCTAAAGAACACCGTGGCAAATTTATCGGTGCTGCCCATCCGAGTGTCATCAAGCATCTCAAAGCATTAGGCATAACCACGGTGCAATTTATGCCGTTGTGTTCATTCATGCCTGAACCATTTATTACAGAGAAAGGCTTAACCAATTATTGGGGATATAACCCGGTTAACTTCTTTGCACCTGAACCACGCTACGGTGTGGCAGACGCGCTTGCTGAACTGAAGTCTATGGTAGATGCTTATCATACTGCCGGACTTGAGGTTATTGTTGATGTGGTATTTAACCATACAGCAGAGGCAGGCAATGGCGGTCCTATTCTTTCTTATAAGGGGTTTTGCCCTTACCAAGCGTACTTATTAGAGCAAACGAAAAACGGAGAATTGGTTTATTCCAACCATTCAGGCTGTGGTAACACGGTAAATACCGCGCAGCCATTTATGATGGGACTTATTTTAGATGCCATGCGCCACTGGGTATCCGTAATTGGCGTTGACGGCTTTCGTTTCGATTTAGCAGTATGCTTGGGAAGAGAGCCACAAGAATATAGTAAAAAATCTGGGCTGCTGAGAGCCATTAGTAGCGACCCTGTTCTAGAAGAGAGGGTATTGCTTGCCGAACCCTGGGATATTGGGCCTGGCGGCTACCAAGTGGGTAACTTTCCGTCCCCGTGGTTAGAGGTGAATGATAAATACCGCGATACGGTGCGCGCCTTCTGGCGTGGAGACGATGGCGTTACCGCGGACTTTGCTACCCGTTTAATGGGCTCACGAGATATATTTCACAAAGGCCATCGACATATCAGTACGTCGGTAAATAACGTGACATATCACGATGGGTTCACGCTGCACGATATGGTGACCTACGCCGAACGTCACAATCTCGACAACTTAGAAGAAAATCGAGATGGCCATGGACACAACCTGTCTGCCAATTATGGTATTGAAGGGGAAACGAATGACGAGCAGATACTCGCTATGCGTGAGCGTCAAAAGCGCAATCTCTTTGCAACGCTGATCTTCTCGCAAGGTACACCGCATATTCTTGGTGGCGATGAATTAAGTCGCACCCAAAATGGCAATAATAATGCCTATTGTCAGGATAATCCTATTAGCTGGATGAATTGGGAATTAAACAAGCGCAAGCAAGATTTTCTTAGCTTCTGCCAATATGTGATCCGTTTGCGTCAGTCCTCTTCACTGTTAAGCGAACTAAAGCTGCACGATGATACTTTTACGCTCTCACGAAATGTAAAAGAAATAAATTGGTATAAGCCCGATGGTTCTGACAAAGCGTCTGAAGACTGGAATGCGCATCATAACAAAGCGTTTGGTGTGGAAATAAAAGGTTGTGTAACGGGCGACCAGAAGCCAGAGCACTGGTTCTTGTGTGTTAATGCAAGTGAAAGCGACGTGCGTTTTCACCTACCTTCTGTCATACCCAGGGGAGGGTGGACCATGCACTTGGATACGCGCTACAGCTCTCTTGAAGAACAGCCTTCAATTTGCATTCAGAAGGTGTTTTTACAGGCCAGCAAATCGCTAACCTTGTTCAGTTTTTCTCAGTTCTCTGGATAGAATAATGGCTTACAATACGACCTTATACTTGGTTAAGGATGCCTTTAAAGAATTTAAGAGTACCGCTAAACGGCTCTAAACTCAGTGCACGTTAGCTGAATAAGAAACAGAGTCTTTACCTTTGTGTGAATTTCATACAGCATGGGCGAGAGCGCGTAACACAGGTGCTGAATGCGTGCCAAAATCTCGGCTAAACTAGCTTACAAAACCCGTTAATGTTTACCGCTGGTGACAATTACACCACTGCGCACTAAATTGTTAGCTTAGACTGTTCTTTATTCTTTCAGGTGGTATCATGCGCAGCCATCTGAAATGTGAGGGTGTTCCTATGCAAAAGAAAGGTGGTAATTCGCACGAAGACAAGTCGTGTGATATTGGTTTTATCGGTTTAGGGGTGATGGGTAGTAACCTAACCATGAACCTAGTGGACCATGGCTATCGTGTAGCGTGTTTCGATTTAGACCAAAACAAAGTTGAGTCTATTCTTGCCAAAGACGCAAGCGAAAGAGCTGAAAATACTGAGCCTCGTGTTGAAGGCTGCAGTTCTTACACCGAGCTTTTAAGCAAGTTAAAAGCCCCGCATCTTATTATTATCTCTGTGCCTGCTGGCGATCCTGTTGACCACGTTTGCAATCATCTTATTGACGCCGGAATTCACGCTGACGATATCGTGGTTGATACTGGCAACAGTTTGTGGACAGACTCTGTAGCACGTGAAGAGCAGTACAAAGGTAAATTTATCTTCTTCTCTACCGCCGTGTCAGGTGGTGAAGTAGGCGCTCGTTTCGGGCCATCTCTTATGCCTTCAGGCAACCCTTATGCATGGACACGCATTGAGCCTGTTCTTAAAGCTATTGCTGCAAAGGTTGACCCAGAAACAGGTAAACCATTAGAAAGCCATACGCCAGGTCAACCAGTGTTAGAAGGCGAACCATGTGCGACCTACATCGGTCCGGTTGGAGCCGGGCACTATGTAAAAATGGTGCACAACGGTATCGAATACGCCGACATGCAGCTTATCTGCGAAACTTACCATGTTATGCGCGAAGCGCTACATATGGCGCCAGCTGAAATAGCAGAGGTGTTTCGTCGCTGGAACGAAGGCAAGCTGAATAGCTACCTGATGGAAATTAGTGCTGAAGTTCTTGAGCAAATGGATCCAGAAACACAGCAGCCGTTGGTTGATGTGATTTTAGATAGAGCAGGTCAAAAAGGTACAGGCCTTTGGACTGCAGTAAGCGCATTACAGGTAGGTAGTCCGGCACAGACCATCACTTCTGCGGTATTCGCGCGCAGTATTTCTAGTTTGAAAGACGAGCGTGTAGCTGCGAGCAAGGTTCTTGCTGGCCCTGATGCGCCATCGTTCAGCGATAATGAGAAAATGTCGATCATCAACAAGCTAGAGCAAGCGCTTTATTGCTCTAAAATCTGTGCGTACGCTCAGGGCTTCCAGTTAATGGCTATGGCAGGCAAAGAACACGGCTGGACACTGGAGTTTGGTGAAATAGCGAAAATATGGCGTGCAGGCTGTATTATTCGCGCCGTATTTCTTCAGTCTATTTCTCAGGCCTACGAGAATAACGAAGACTTAGCCAACTTGCTATTGGACCCGTTCTTTGCGGAACAAATTACGCAGTATCAAGCTGACTGGCGTGAGTCAATTGCACAGGCGACACTGGCTGGCGTGCCTTGCCCTGCAATGATGTCGGCTCTTAGCTATTATGATTCGTATCGCACAGCCGTGCTACCTGCTAATTTGCTGCAAGGCCAGCGCGATTATTTTGGCGCACATACTTATCAGCGTGTGGATAAGCCAGCAGGTAAAAAGTATCACATCGAGTGGAGTGATCCTTCACGTCCGCAAACGGCTATCAAAAAATAGTATGAACTAGATAGTGTTACACGCGCTCATAACTGAGCGTAAACTATTAAAAGGTGTATTTGTTTTCAAATACACCTTTTTTGTTTAAAGAGGTAAGTTATGTCGACAGATGAAAAAGCAAACGCATCAATAGCTAAAAAAGACTGGAAAACTGAGCTCACTGACGAGGAATATTATGTATGCCGCGAAGCGGGTACTGAGCGACCTTTCACTGGAGTATTGCTAGACGAGCAGCGAGATGGATTGTACGTGTGTAAGTGCTGCGAAGCGCCACTTTTCCCCTCAGATACTAAATTTGATGCTGGTTGTGGATGGCCTTCTTTCTATAAGCAGCTTGATGACGGTAATGTAGATTACAGAGAAGACTTGAGTCACGGTATGCGTAGGGTTGAGATTTTTTGTAAGCAGTGTGGCTCGCACTTAGGCCATGTATTTCCAGATGGTCCTGCGCCAACGGGTCAACGCTACTGCGTAAATTCGCTATCTATGGCCTTTAAAGGCGAAGATGATACACAAATTAAAGGTTAAAAAGCCCTAGGTGAGCGCTTGATTAAGGTAAACATCTGATTAAATTTTAACCTCATGTGGAAAGTCGAGAGATCCAATCATAAAAAACCGCCCATAAACGGCGGTTTTTTTAATTATTTACCAATGAAATTGTGTAATTGAGTTTCAAAAAATTAGAGCTTATCCAGTTTCAATGAATCTGCGTTGAAGGTCGCGCTATTCAAATTACTGACTATTTCATCAACAATGTTATCTAGAATACCTACTGGAAGGGCATAGCGTTGTCCAAGTTGAACACGCTGAGTGTCGTTAAGTCTTTCATCGAAGGCTTCAGCCACACCATACCAAACATAGGCAAAGCGATAGTTCTCCATATCCATTCCCATTGAAGCAAGCGAGTAGAAAATGCTGACATCAATGTCGTCGCTATCTGTATATAAACTTAGCGCGCGATATAAGGTTTCAATAGTACGCTTTTGGTCTGTTTTAATCTGAACAGAGGCCAGTGCGACCAGCAGCTTTGGATCGCTTACGCGGTTGCTGGCAGCGTAGCGCTCAAAGCGATGAAAAGCCTCTTTGTCGCTATATCGTGTCCAATGATAGTAAGAAAGGTAAGGATCAAGGGAGTCTTTCGTCTCGCGGCTTAGGCGTTTAATTTCACGCTGAGCAGTAATAACGCCTTTTAGCCGTGTCGCTTCCTTGCCTTTGCGTTTAACGTGTTCGATATGCTGCACTTCTTCAACGCAGGTGAGATACTCTTCGAAGTTCAGAAGGAGAGGGTACTTGTAAGCGTCGTCTTTTGAATCTTGATTGTAGTAACGTAAGCGAATAATCTCAGCTCGCTCGCCGCGACAACGGGCATCCAAACTCAAATCTAAGCAAATCTCGCTGTGAGATTCACAAATTTCACTGATAGTAGGTTCAAAAAGATCGCCACAACCCGTCAGTGTTGTCGCTGCTGCCAGCCACACCGTCGTTACATAACCTTTTGTTGGAAACTTACTAAATAAACTCTCTGTTATACGAGTTTTCATAGAGGTTTTGAAACTTATCAACAATTTGGTCTTCCTTGCTTGTTTATTTAAGATACTGCTCGTCACCGTCAGGCGAAAACTCACCTAGTGTACCCTAAAAATAATAAAAAGCTGACGCGTAATTAGGATTAGTTGTACGTGTTTGTGCCACACAAAATTTGGCCGCGCATACAACAATGACAACACCGTTAAATTAATATCGATGAAGGCAGAAGCATGAATCAACAGTTTGAGCAGGAATTACAAAGCAGCTGGCAAGAGCGTCAGGAATACGCAGAAATGATGTTGCCCCTTATTGGTAAATTGTATCGCAATAAGGCAGTTGAAATTTCGGTTTATGGACGCTCGCTACTGAACGCCAGTGCTATTGATGTTATTAAAGCGCACCGCAAAGTGCGTCTGCACGAAGGTATTAAGCTACGCCTACGCGAAAGCTATCCAATCTTAGAAGCCTTGAGCAACATGAAGCTTGCTCCTGCACAAATTGATATTGGTAAATTGGCTTTTGACTTTCACTACGGTTCTGCGGTCGACAATAGCGACCTTACGGCCTACCTTAACGAAAAACTAAACGACGTTGCCGATAAAGAGGACGATAAGAAACCTCAGGACGTTGTACTATATGGTTTTGGCCGTATAGGTCGTTTACTTGCTCGCTTGCTTATTGAACGCCAAGGTAAAAACAATAAGCTTCGCTTACGCGCCATTGTGGTTCGTGGCGGACGCGATGGCGACCTAGAAAAACGTGCAAGCTTACTGCGCCGCGATTCAGTGCATGGGCCGTTCAACGGCAGCATCACAGTTGACCACGAGCGTAACGCGCTAAAAGCAAACGGTTCATACATTCAAGTCATTTATGCCAACAGCCCAGATGAAGTGGATTACACTCAATATGGTATTGATAACGCTATCATCGTAGACAATACGGGTATTTGGCGTGACCGCGACGGCCTTGGCCTACACCTTAAAGCTAAGGGTGCAGCGAAAGCTATCCTTACTGCCCCGGGTAAAGGTGACATCAAGAACATCGTACACGGTGTAAATGACGAAGAAGTCACACCAGAAGACACAATTGTATCTGCTGCAAGCTGTACGACTAACGCAATAACGCCGGTACTTAAAGCGCTAGACGAAGAATATGGCATTGAAAACGGTCACGTTGAAACCGTTCACTCTTACACTAACGACCAAAACCTTATCGATAACTACCACAAAGGTGATCGTCGTGGACGTAGTGCGCCACTTAATATGGTTATTACCGAAACGGGCGCTGCGAAAGCCGTTGCCAAAGCATACCCGAAACTGGCAGGTAAACTTACCGGCAATGCTATTCGCGTACCTACACCTAATGTGTCGCTAGCGATTTTGAACCTAAACCTTAAAACGCCGGTGGATCGCATTGCAGTTAACGAGTTCTTGCGCGATACCGCGTTGTTCTCAAAGCTTCAACACCAAATTGACTACACGGCAAGTAAAGAGATTGTATCAACAGACTTAGTCGGCTCTCGCGCTGCGTCTGTGGTTGACTCTCAGGCGACCATCGCCGCAGATAACCGCCTGACACTATATGTGTGGTATGACAACGAGTTTGGTTACAGCTGTCAGGTACTGCGCGTGGTTCGTGATATGGCAGGGCTAAGTTTCCCTACGTTGCCGCTTTAAGCAACACGCAGTTTAATTAACTGTATAAAAAACCGACCTAAGTGGTCGGTTTTTTGATGGTGTAAACATTTTGTATACTTTCGATAGTACAAAACCCGCTGTGTGCGTGGAATTTGTGTTTACGTCTATGCTAAATTAGCGCTCAAATAATGAGGAAAACGACAGTCTATGCATATTTCCAGTCAATTCGACAGCGGTAACATTGAAGTTGTTAGCGCACAATTACCAGACGATATCCGTCTAACCATTCCCAACGACAACCAATCTGAATTTGCTCAGTGGTTCCATTTTCGTTTAGTGGGCGAAACTTTTGTAACTCACACAATGACTATTGGTAATCTGGCTAAGTCAGCGTATCCAGAAGGTTGGAAGGGGTATAACGTTCTAGCGTCTTACGACCGTCAAACTTGGTTTAGAATTCCTAGCGAATTTGACGGTGACAATCTTACGTTCTCACTAACGCTAGAACAGCCAAGCGTATACTTCGCGTATTTCATTCCCTTTAGCTACGAACGTCACCTTGATCTTGTGCACGACGCGCAGATGTCACTACTGTGCGAGCACAAATTCCTAGGCCTTACCCTTGATGGCCGTGATATGTCTATGCTGGTTATCGGTGAAGAAACACCAGAAAAGAAAAAAGTCTGGATCACGGCACGTCAACACCCTGGCGAAACCATGGCCGAGTGGTGTGCCGAAGGTATTATTTACCGTCTGCTCGACGAGCAAGATGGTTTGGCGCGACAGTTGCTTGATAATGCTGTTTTCTACATTGTGCCAAACATGAACCCAGACGGCAGCGCACGCGGTCATCTGCGAACCAACGCTGTAGGAACCAATCTAAACCGTGAGTGGGCAACGCCTTCGCAAGAAAAAAGCCCAGAAGTACTTTACGTACTGAATGCAATGAGCGAAATTGGTGTAGACATGTATCTTGATTTGCACGGTGATGAGGCATTGCCGTACAACTTTGTCGCAGGAAGTGAGGGTAACCCTAGCTACAATGACACCATCAAAATGCTTGAAAATACGTTTAAAGATGCGCTGTTGAACGCTACGCCAGAGTTTCAAGATGAATTTGGTTACGATAAAGATGAGCCAGGCAAGGCTAATTTAACCGTAGCGTCAAATGCGGTGGGCGAGAAATTCAAATGTATGGCATATACGGTGGAAATGCCATTTAAAGACAATGCAGATGTACCGGACGATATCTACGGTTGGTCGGTACAGCGTAGCCGTCAATTAGGTGAAGATTTACTTATTGGTGTGAATGCAGTTGTTAAAAAGCTAAAAGCATCAGAGCAATAAAACAAGAATAAGGAAGCGAAAGCTTCCGCAAAAAAGGCCTCGACAAAAAGAGGCCTTTTAATTATTAAAATAAAACAACAATTAAACATAATAAAAAAGGGGAATAACGTTGGAAGGGTTATATGGTTTTCTAACTATGCTCGATGGTTTCTTAGGGGGCGCGTTCTGGTTTCCTTATGTACTGTTAGGCGTAGGTCTTTTCTTTACGGTTTATCTTAAGTTTCCGCAAATTCGTTTCTTTAAACATGCCTGGCAGGTTGTTACCGGTAAGTTTGATAAAGAAAGCGATCCAGGCGACACCACCCATTTTCGCGCGCTAACTACCGCACTGTCTGGTACCGTAGGTACAGGTAACATCTCAGGTGTTGCGTTTGCAATTTTTCTCGGTGGGCCGGCTGCACTATTTTGGATGTGGGTAACCGCCTTTTTAGGTATGACTACAAAATTCGTTGAAGTTACTCTGTCGCACAAATATCGCGTAAAGACAGAAGACGGCACCATGGCCGGTGGCCCTATGTATTACATGGACCGTCGCCTAAACATGAAGTGGTTAGCGGTTGCATTTGCTGTTGCTACGGTAGTCAGCTCATTTGGTACCGGAAACCTTCCTCAAAGTAATGGTATCGCGCAAAGTATCGAAGCAACGTTTGGCTTCGAGCCTTGGATGGTAGGTAGTGTACTGGGTATTCTTCTAGCCTTGGTCATTCTTGGTGGTATCCAACGCATTGCCGCGTTTACAGCGCGTGTTGTTCCAGTTATGGCTGTTATCTACCTTATCGGTGCGCTAGCGGTTATTTTCGCTAATCTAGACAACATTGGGCCTTCGTTTGCCGCAGTTATCGGTGATGCGTTTACTGGTTCAGCTGCCGCAGGTGGTTTCTTGGGGGCTTCATTAGCTTATGCGTTTAACCGTGGGGTTAACCGAGGCTTGTTTTCAAACGAAGCGGGTCAAGGCTCTGCACCTATCGCTCACGCAGCGGCAAAAACGAAAGAGCCTGCGTCAGAAGGTATGGTGTCACTGCTTGAACCCTTTATCGACACTATTCTAATTTGTACCGTGACGGGTTTGGTTATTTTGTCGTCGGGCGTGTGGAAAGAAAAACACGAAAACGTCTTCGATCGTTCAGACATGTACTTTGTTGCAGGTCAATACGACGACTCGAATCAGGATGACGTAAACAAACTATATGGTTACTTGAATGAAATTGAAGGTAACAATGTACAGCCTTATACTGGCTCAATTACCGTTGTTAACGGCACGGCTGTAAGCGATGGTTTTACACTGCTTAACGCTAGGTCTGTAGCAGAAAACGTGAAGTATGCAGTAGGTAGTGAAGACTTGTTTACTGGCACGCTTAAGATTGTCGACGGAAAGCCGGTTAAAGAGAACCTTGAAGTAAGCGGTAAGTCACTGGTTCACTCGGCAGCGCTCACCACCATTGCCTTTACTCGCGGTTTCTTTGGCGATTTCGGTCAATATATCGTGTCAATTGGGCTTATGCTGTTTGCGTTCTCAACCGCCATCGCTTGGTCATATTATGGTGATCGCGCTATGACATATTTGTTCGGTCCTCGCTCCGTAATGCCGTATCGCGTCATCTACGTCGCCGGTTTCGTTTGGGCTGCATTCTCTGACACCACATTAGTTTGGGCACTTTCAGCTGTGGCTATCGTCGTAATGACCTTGCCAAACTTGTTCGGCATCATGTTGCTTTGTAAAGAGATGAAAGAAACGGTTAACGACTACTGGTCTCGACATAAAAAATAAGGTGAGTATTGCCTAAAGCATTGCCCCTTCTTGAGTTTCACTGAAGGGAATGCAACTTGGCTATCAGGTAAAAATGCGTAGCGGTGAACTTTGTATAAAAGTTAACACCCTGCGCATTTTTGTTTTATGGCGATAAGGTTAATCCACAGAATCGACTTCATTGTTGTGATGAACTTAAGTATGATACCCATCCGCGTATAAATGCGTCTTCGCTCAATAGCAAGTTGCGCATTTCCATTTCGCACCCAATAAACAGGAGCAACATATGGCATTAGTTGACTGTCCTTCGTGTAACAAAAAAACGTCTGACAAAGCGAAGACGTGTCCTCACTGTGACTTTAAAATCGGTGATGCGACCTCTGAAGATATAGAGCGCAAACAAAGCTTACAAAGATTTAAAAAGTTAGCCAGTATCCAGAACCAATCCCTTCTTGCTATGCTGATATTCGTTGCGAGTTTTGGCTTCATGTATTGGGGCGGAACACGCCCAGGTGATTTGCAACATAATTTAGCTATTTTGGGCGCAGTGGTTGGCTTTGTTTGGTACTTAGTAAACCGCGCGCGTATTGTTTACATAAAGCGTTTTTCCTAAATGAATATAGAAGCACTTTTAGCCAGCATGACGCCGGAGATTTACGAGCGTCTGCGTCAGGCTGTTGAAACAGGTAAGTGGCCAGATGGCACGCCTTTAAACGAAGAGCAAAAAGCAAGCAGCATGCAGGCTGTTATGCTGTATCAAGCAAAAATAGAAAAGTCCTCTGAGCATATGACAGTAGGTGAAAGCGGCGAAATCGTACATAAAAGTAAAGCCGACTTTAAACGCTCGTTACGCGATGAGCAGGATGATAATAATACAATAGCGCGGTTTAAACAGGATGATATTTAGTCGTATATTTGCGCCTTCACACCAAAGCCCAAAGCCTGAAAAACGGATGCAGGCAATCGAGAGTCTCTCTCCCGAAAAGGCACAGGAAAAAACAATTCTTCACGAACTGGCATTTAATGACGAAGATGCAAATGTCAGTTTAGCAGCACTCGAAAAGCTTAATAGCTTTGTGCTGTGGCTTAAAATGTCACAAATTGCCAAGCAGTCTCGCGTTAAAAAAGCGGCGGAGAAAAAGGTAAACGCCGCTTTGTTAGGCG
>NZ_JACSOE010000006.1:0-96501 GCF_014349115.1 Alteromonas sp. BZK5
TCAAGGCTAGAAGTCAATTGACTTCACGAAAAAGCCGAATATATGGCAGCAATGAATCACGTTATTAAATCAACACGGTGTCTTGCAATCGGAGAGGGTACATATATGGTGTAAAGGGCAATACCGGCGAAACTTTCTATGCATTAACACTGTATCGCATGGACTGGGACGATCCGCAGCTTAACGTCACTACGCCGAACTGGGGATTTTATGCTGCGGTTAACGGTGAATCAGCACGCACCCAGGCGGTGGAATTTGAAACCCGGGGTTATCTGACCGATATACTACAATACGGTGTGCAGTACGCCTATACGGATGCAGAGCTGACGGACGATCTTTATATCCCCGCCGATACACCAGACAGCCCAAGCGAAGTCTTGCGGGCGGTCAACGGCGAGCGGTTGCCCAGCACCGCAGAACACACCTTCAGTGCAAATTTAGAACACTACTACGAGATGGACGGCGAGTATTACCTGCTAAGAAGAGCGAGTGCTCACTACCAGTATGACTCTCGTAATTCTCTGGGTGATGATCCGGTGTTCGACGTCATGCTGCCGTCGTTCTGGATTGCCAATCTGAGTACGACATTGCACGCGACGAACTGGAACGCTACTGTATACGTGAAAAATGTATTCAATGAAGAGGGCGTCACCGGCGTGCTGTCTGAAGGATATATGGGAACGGATCCGGAAGATAATTTCTACGGAAACGCGTCTAAATCCTATATTACTCAACCTCGCTCTATCAGTATTGCTTTGCAGTATCAGTTCTAGGAGCTTGTAGTTGGAACATCTTATCCGGCCTCATCTTGAGGCCGGTAGTTTGATAAAGGCGCAGCAGGCAATCCAGTGCTATCTGGAGGGTCTTACGTCGCCCGAGCCCCAGCAGCTTGCAGAGGCGGCATACTGGAGTTGCCAGGCCAATGATTTTTGCTCGGCAGCGGATCTATATCAGCGAGTCTGTGAACAAGCGCCAGACCATCCCACCTATCACTATAATCTTGCGACTACGTTGCGTATGAATGGCGACATTGAGGGGGCTGAAGCGGCATAGCCCCAATGATGTGGAAGCATATTGCTTACTGGTGCATTTACGCAGCCAGGAAGCGGATGCGAAACGGATCGCATCGCTGGGTCAACTCACCGATGAGGCAATGCCGCCCAAACAACGGGTACATGCCTGGTATGCACTCGGCAAAATGTATGATGATACCGGGTAGAATGACGCCTACTTTGATGCCTATGCTTCCGGGGCCAGTCATCGTCGTCGCTATCTGAAGTACGCAGTGGCGCAGGATGAAGCCATCATGCAGGCAATTACTGATACCTTTACAGACGCCTGGTGTGCTGAGACCGCGTCGGTTAATCAGGGCAAGGGGATGACGTTTATTGTCGGAATGCCACGCAGCGGCACCACGCTGGTGGAAAAACTGCTAGGCGCGCGCGGCAAGCTGTGACGTCGCGGCGATGGGACAGCGTTATCTGACTGCGGTCAGCGGCTACCGACAGGAAAACACCATGCTGACCGACAAGCTACCACTGAATTTTCTGTACCTGGGTCTGATTCACAAAGCATTACCACAGGCACGCATCATTCATGTTGAGCGCCAGCCAATGGACACCTTATGGTCGGTGTATAAACACCTGTTCACCCATGCGTATCAGTTTTCCTACAATCTGGAAGAGATTGCTGGCTACTATAGTGCCTACCGCCGGTTAATGACGCACTGGCAGACGCTACTGGGTGACAGCATACTTAATGTGAGCTACGAAGCACTGGTTGCCGACCCGACCGCAGAAACCAGACGCATCACCAACTTTTGCGACATTCCGTACGATCCCGCGTGCCTCAATTTTTACCAGCGCGAGACCCAGGTTACAACCGGCAGCGCGGTGCAGGTCAGGCAACCTGTCAACGATCGCAGCGTTGGCCAGTGGAAACGGTTTTCATCACAACTGGCGGGTGTCAGAGACACGCTGATCGGTACCGGATTACTCGACGAATCCATCTGACCAGGCGTCACTTTGCTGGATATGCTGGTTTAGCACGCGGCAAAACAACGCCACTTTTTTGGGTTCAGCCGGGACCTGCTTACGCACCAGTGATTGCGCAAAATTGTACTGATAACGTGCCGGGCAGAGTAATCTGAACTCCCCGCCTCGCAACTCTTTGTGTACATAACTGCCCGGCAAATAGCCAATAAAGCGCCCGGACGCAATCAGTGCCTTACGCGAATCAAACTGATAGGCGTGGGCCCCCGGGGTAAGTTTTTTAAGCTGCTCACGGCCTTGCTGGCTGATCTCTACGCCAGGCACCACTGCCGGATATTCGGCAATGGTAGTATCAGTGATGGCGTCATCGCTTAACGCAAACAGCGGGTGAGTACGGGCGCAGCACAGGTAAATAGGCTCATTCAGTGTGTCGATATAGCTCAGGCCCGCCATTTTCCGGTAGCCCGGAAAAATCCCCACGTGCGCTCTGTCTTTTAA
This sequence comes from Alteromonas sp. BZK5, assembly GCF_014349115.1. Classification (NCBI taxonomy): domain Bacteria; kingdom Pseudomonadati; phylum Pseudomonadota; class Gammaproteobacteria; order Alteromonadales; family Alteromonadaceae; genus Alteromonas; species Alteromonas sp. BZK5. Next base: position 2,490 of record NZ_JACSOE010000006.1, read on the forward strand.
CAGTGCCTGTTCAATGTTTTCAATGCGATCGCCATCCAGCGTGATACTCAGTCCCGGTGCCTCTGCCATCAGTGTCTTAATGGTGTTTGCTATGAGCCTGTGCCGTGCGTCATCCAGGACATCGGAATGCAATACCACCAGTGGCCCTGAAATTTCATCACTGAGTTGCGAAACCGCGTGAGAAAAATCGCCCAGTGCTGAAAAAAGCGGAAGACAGGCCTGATACACAGTTTGCCCGTCAGGCGTTAACACAAAGCCGCCGCGGCCACGATGGCACAGGGTCAGCCGCATGCGGGTTTCCAGATTGTTCATGTGCACGCTTATGGTTGAGCGGGTAATGCCCAGCTCGTCTTCGGCGGCAGCGAACCCGCCATTTTCTACCACTGATTTAAACACCTTCAGCAGCTTGAGATCATATTCTGTAATGGCTCTGCCAGCAATTTTCAAAAGTTTTATTCCATCAAACTAAAAATTTAATGTTTGTTATTTAACAATCTTATTCCGGCTGTTTCAATAGCGTTATCACAAAAGCACATCAACAGGAGAAGCGTGTGGCAAGTGCATACCAAACACTGATTATGCCGGGGTCGTTGATCAACGGACACTGGCATAAAAGCGAACAGACATTTGCAGTCAGAAATAAGGCCAACGGCGAGACCGTGGCAACCATCAGCAATGCGCAACCTGCGGATATGGAGTCTGCGATTAGCCATGCGACAGAGGCGTTCGCCGACTGGCGCAACACCACGGGCGCAGAGCGCAGCCGCCTGCTCATGGCCTGGTATACCAAACTGGCCGAACACCGGGATGCACTGGCAACGCTGTTAACCCTGGAACAGGGCAAGCCGCTGGCCGAAGCCAGGGGGGAAATCGACTATGGCGCAGGCTATGTGCGCTGGTTTGCCGGTGAAGCAGAGCGTATTTATGGCGACCTATCCGATGGTCTGCACAACGGACAGAGAGTGAAGGTGATAAAAAAACCGGTCGGCGTGGTAGGGGCCATTACGCCCTGGAACTTCCCCAATGCGATGATCGCCAGAAAGGCGGCCGCTGCGCTGGCAGCGGGCTGCACGTTTGTCGGGCGTCCCGCATCAGAAACACCCTTAAGTGCACTGGCCATGGCTAAACTGGGTCAGGACGCCGGGATCCCTGACGGCGTACTGAACATGGTGACCGGTACTGACGCACGGAAGCTCGGCAAAGTGCTCACCCAGTCACCGCGGGTGGCGAAATTTTCCTTTACCGGATCAACGCAGGTCGGGCAGCAACTGATTCAGGACTGTGCGTCAACGGTGAAGCGGGTTTCTATGGAATTGGGAGGCAACGCCCCGTTTATCGTGTTTGATGACGCCGATATTGATGCAGCAGTTAACGGTGCCATGCTGGCTAAGTTCAGAAATGCTGGGCAAACCTGTGTGTGTGCCAATCGCTTTTTGGTGCACCGGAAGTGTCACGATGCGTTTGTCAGCGCGCTGACAGAGAAAATGCGCACGCTGACCGTCGGTGATGGATTAGAAGCCGCGGACATGGGGCCACTCATAAGCGAGCAGGCCGCAAACCACGTGGATGAACTGGTGCATCAGGCCATTAACCAGGGCGCCACCCATCATTATTCCCGCGCATGGGACAAGACCGCGTTCTATCCGCCCACCCTGTTAACCGGCGTTACCCCCTCGATGCTCATTTTTAATCAGGAGATTTTTGGCCCGGTTGTTACGGTCACGTCCTTTGATGACGAAAAGGACGCGATAACGCTGGCTAATCACACCGAATACGGACTGGCGGCCTACCTCTATACCCAGGATTATACGCGCATGCGCCGCGTAGCCGACCAGCTTGATGTGGGCATGGTGGGCATTAATGACGCCGCGATTTCCAACCCGGCTGCGCCGTTTGGCGGCGTTAAACAATCCGGTTTCGGTCGCGAAGGTTCGAAATACGGACTGGACGATTACCTTTCACTTCAATACCGCTGTCTGGGAGGATACTAGTATGGCGACCAATCTATCACTACAACAACGCAAACGGGCGGTGTTTGCCAACGGTCAGGGCAACCTTTATCCGGTGTATGTGTCTCACGCCAAAAACGCCGAGGTCTGGGACGTTGAAGGACACCGCTATCTGGATTTTGGTACCGGTATTGCTGTATGCAACACCGGCCATGCCCACCCCGCGCTGGTTGAGGCGGTCACGGAACAAATGGAGAATTTCAGCCATAGCTGCGTGATGGTAAACCCCTACGAAAGTGCGGTGGCACTGGCAGAAAAGCTCACCGAACTGGCGCCGGGGAACAGCCCCAAAAAGGCCATGTTCGTTACCACGGGCGCAGAAGCGGTGGAAAATGCGGTTAAAATTGCCCGCGCCCATACCGGACGTCGGGGTGTGATTGCGTTTAACGGCGGCTTTCATGGCCGCACCAATCTCACTATGGGGCTGACCGGCAAGGTTACGCCCTATAAAGACCACTTCGGACCGTTTCCGGGCGAGATTTATCACGCACCGTATCCCAATCCACTGCATGGCATTAGCGACGAGCAAAGCCTGGCCGCGCTCAGCACCTTGATGAAAGTGGATATTTCGCCGCGCGACGTGGCGGCGATTATCATCGAGCCTATACAGGGTGAAGGCGGCTTTTACATCGCCTCGCCGACCTTTATGCGTGCGCTGAAGGCCCTGTGCGAAGAACACGGAATCCTACTCATTTGTGATGAAATACAGTCTGGTTTTGCCCGTACCGGGCATATGTTTCATACAGAAGTGGCGGGGATTGAGCCGGACCTGATGACCATGGCAAAAGGGATCGCCGGTGGTATTCCTATTTCTGCAGTCGTGGGTAAGGCCGAGGTCATGGATACCGCGCCGGTTGGCGGACTGGGCGGTACCTATGGCGGCTCGCCGCTGGGCTGCGCGGCAGGCCTTGCCGTGCTCGACGTGATTGAACAGGAGAAGCTCACAGAGCGGGCAATCATGATTGAACGGCGTTTTATGGAATCACTTAACGCACTGAAAACACGCTACCCCGAGGTGGTCGCCGACGTACGCGGGCACGGCGCGATGATCGCGCTGGAGCTAATGACCGACGGCAGTGTTTCGACGCCTAACCCGGCACTCACCAAAGCCATTATCGGCAAGGCACTGGACTATGGCCTGATCCTGCTGGCCTGTGGCTTTTACGGCAATGTCATTCGCTTTTTACCGCCGCTGACGATTCCCGAGGCGCACTTACAGGAAGGACTGTCGCAGTTTAATGCGCTGTTTGATGAGGTTATGGGCGACGAATAGCCGGTAAAATTTGCTGACGTTGGTTATAAAAAGCGAGCCCCCAGCGAAAATTATTAAGATGCTGGGGGATGGCGTTAACCTGGTAATGTCTAATAAGAGAAATTCGTGTCGATTACCTGGTGCCCAGGGGCAGGAGGGGCATCAACCGGCTGAGTTAAATCAAAGTCTACGCGGAATTCTCTTCCCTCACGTACAAGCTGGTAACTGAAACTGTCTGGATAGACAAATATCTTCCAGATATTGTTGAGCGATTGCGGCAGACCTTTCTAGGGAAGATGCGAATACCGTGTGAGCGAATTTTTAGGCGTAGGCTTTTAATCTAATGTTAATCTTCTAGAAAGTTCTTTTTAAGTAAGTCTGTTTAGTCTTATCTGTGTTTAATTATCAGACTGAGAGACTACGATGAAAAACTTAGCTTTAGCACTAACCGCCCTTCCCTTTATTGCTTCAGCATCCAGTGCAGTTGCATTTGAAAAAGGCGACATTCTCGTCCGAGGTGGCTTTGCCACGGTTGCACCTGATGAATCGTCTTCAAACATTAACGTGGGTGACGACTTGGGCTTTGGCCTGAACATTGATAACAACACGCAATTGGGCCTCACCGCGGCCTATTTCATCACGGATAGAGTTAACGTAGAAGTATTAGCCGCAACACCGTTCACACATGACGTTAATTTCGCTATCGATAACCCATTAGGAACAGGTAACCAGCTAGGCGAAGTAACCCACCTTCCGCCCACAGTGACGGTTGACTATTACTTTAACGATCCATCAAGTGCTTTTCAGCCCTATGTGGGTGCGGGCCTAAACTATACGTTTATTTATGACGAGCAATTTACGGGAGCTAATGAAGAGGCAGGGCTTAGTGACTTATCTCTAGATAACTCGTTTGGCTTAGCCGCACAAGTGGGAATAGACTATCAGTTAAGCGAAAGATGGTTTTTGAATGCCGCCGTTCGTTGGATAGATATAGACACAGAAGCAAGCTTCAACCTAGGTGATACCCGGGGCTCTGTGAGCGCTATTGAAATAGACCCCTTTGTCTATGCTATTTCGCTAGGTTACCGGTTTTAGTAACCGTTTAGTTCTTTGATTTCCGCAAAGTGTACGACAATTTGGAGCGTGGTGAGGTTCTTGAGCTGAAGTAATTATAACGAAGACAGATGAAATTAGAGCGAAGACGAACTAACTCATATCAATACCATACAAATCCATACAATGTTGAATATTAATGGATTATGTCTTTGTCTTCGTTTTTTAATCCGCTATGTTGCTCTCTCTTCTGTTATTTAGTCCAGTTTTCGTTGGATTACTCTTCAACAGTAACAAGTTTTGAAATGTTATAGCGATCTAGGTCGTCTCTAATTTCGGTAGTAATATCGAGGTATAGAGTAGGGCTTTTTATAAAATCTTCCCACTTAATGGACTGAATGTATGAGTGTCTACCTGTATAGACTGTTCCACCAACATGTTCATCACACTCTTGTAAATCTGGATATTTTTTATTAAACATATTCCTTCTTTATGCGCCATGACGGCCAAAATCGCGGTTGACGGTCTTTTTCCCCTGAACGTGCCCGTTATCGCACTTTTCGCAAACTCACCGACCACCCTCTGGCGCTGCCCCAAGAAACGCAATGGATGCCTCAGCGCTGGGATAGCGCATTCGTGATAAGCTCCAAGTCTAAGGTGGAGCACACTTGCTTAAACCGTGAAGCGCTCCTTTCCCACAACGGGCCTATGCCAAACGATAATGGAGCTTGAGTAGCATGACAATCCCGGGAGCCCAGGCGCGGCTGGCGCAAATCGTCGAAGCGCTGGCGCGATTGGAAGAACAAAAAACGGCGTTGCTTAATGAACGTAGTGCGCTTTTGCAACAAAGTATGGCGCATCAAGCACAGTACTTCAGTCAATCTGAGACACCCGAGGCCAAGGTTGCCCTGTTTAAGCAATACTTTCGCGGACGCGAAGATGTCTACCCCTTCCGCTGGGAGTCTAAGCAAGGCAAAGCCGGATACAGCCCTTCCTGTGCCAATGAATGGCAAGCTGGGATCTGCAACAAGCCCAAAACGGCATGTTCAGAATGTGCCCACCAAGCCTTCCATCGCTTTGATGACAGTGCCATTAATGCCCATCTTCGAGGGCAACGCACGATTGGGATCTACCCGTTAACGGCGCAAAATGAATGTTACCTGTTAGCGTTTGACTTCGATAAAACGGACTGGTTTGAGGCAATATCGGCACTGCGAAACGTGTGTGAGTCACTGTCTATTGGCTACTTAGTTGAGCGTTCCCGTAGTGGACAAGGCGGTCATTTATGGCTCTTTTTTGAAAAAGCGACAGACGCAAAATCCTCACGCCAATTGGGCACAGCGTTGCTCAATCTGACCATGGACACATACCCGGCCCTTAACTTTGACTGTTTTGACCGCATGTTTCCCAACCAAGATGTCTTACCCAGCGGCGGGATGGGGAACCTCATTGCATTACCGTTACAAAAGCAGCCTCGCTTGTCGGGAAACGCCTGCTTTATTGATACTGACGGGGGTGTTGTCGAAGATCAATGGCAAGCACTGGCGGCGACGGGCAAACTATCACCTGACACTATACGGCAACTACTCGAGCGTCTCGCCGATTATGTGGACGTGGAACCGCAAGTCGCCGAGTTAAAACCCTGGGAAAAATCGACGACCCTTAATACGCCCAAAATTGACGACTGCCCCGCGACAATCGACATCGTCGTGGCTGACAAGCTGTATATTGCTATTGCGGTTTTACCCAACAAACTGGTCGCAACGTTAAAGAAGTTAGCGGTGTTTGCCAATCCTGAATTTTTTAAACGCCAGGCGATGCGATTTTCAACGATTGGCGTACCTCGCTATCTGTGTGCGGCGCACATTGAATCGGGCTATCTGCACCTGCCCAGAGGACTAAAAGGACAAGTTGAAGCGTTACTGGAACAACAGGCTTGTACTATCCGATATCAGGATAAACGCTATGCTGGTCAGCGACTCCCGGCCCTGCGTTTTGAGGGCACGCTTCGCAGCCAGCAAGCGAAAGCGCTAAAAGCCTTACTGGAGAATGAACATGGACTGGTCATTGCGAATACGGGGTTTGGTAAGACCGTTGTTGCACTGGCATTAATCGCCAAACGCGCAGTCAATACATTGGTATTAGTGCACAATAAGGCGCTGGCGGAACAATGGATTGAGCGATGCAAGATATTCCTCAAAGACGCTGAGATGGGATCTCTCCTGGGCGGGAAGGATAAACTAAACGGACGGATCGACGTCGCGACGTATCAAAGCCTGATCAGTAGAAATGGCATTGATATTCATGACAAAGTAGATAGCTATGGGCAAATTATTGTCGATGAATGCCATCACATTCCGGCCTCAAACTATGAAACGTTGTTAAAGAACGTCGCGCCTCAATTCTTGGTTGGCTTTACCGCGACGCCCAAAAGACAAGATGGGTTGGAAAAGCTAATGTATTTTCAACTTGGTGCGGTGTTATTTGAGTCTAAACCAGCGTCGTTAACATTCAGTCAAACGGCCTATTGCTGCGACACCCAAATCGCTTTTCCAGCGACTTGGGTGGATGGTTCGGAGCCGGTAAAAATCACCCAACTGTATCAATACCTGCAAGATAATGCGTCTCGAAATCAGCTCATCACGCGCAGCATTGCCCAGGCAATAGAAGCCAAGCGTCAATGTCTGGTGCTCAGTGAACGTAAAGAACATATTGCAATACTCAGCGAGCAATTAAATACACAAGGCATCAATACCATTGAGCTGCATGGTGGTGTGAGTACTAAGATCCGTAAACAGCGGATTGAACTGATTCAGAAGGGATTACCTGAAAGGACTGTCATCATTGCGACGGGTAAATATGTGGGGGAAGGCTTTGACCTGCCTTATCTGGATACCTTGTTTTTGGCCCTCCCAATTTCCTGGAAAGGGATTGTTGCCCAGTACGCTGGCCGTATTCAGCGTCACCACCCAAATAAAACAGAGGTCACGGTGCACGATTATGTTGATGACTTTCCCATGTTACAACGAATGTGGAAAAAGCGTGCCAATGGATATAAGGCCGTTGGGTACAGTGTCAAAAAGATCGGTAGCGGCACAACTAACAAGCTTCTTTGACCCAGAATGCTAATCCATGTTTATCTAACTGGCTGCATAATTCGAAGTGTACCCCGTGGTATTTTTAATTCTTTTCTCGTTGATACCTACGATACATTACCCCTAATCATGAGCCGTTAATCGGCTCGCCAAAATCGCCAGAGCGGCTTGTTGATTGAGATGCTGTGACGGCAATACCACGGAGCGGACAATTAAACCGGTAGGCACATGCAGAACTTCTACCCCGACATGGGTGGCAGCCAAGCGGGTGGTCGGCGATGGGATGATCGTAAAGACCAAATCAGCGGCAAACGACGACGGCATCGGCATGTCCTTACTTTCGCATGCGCTCGACCGTCAGGCCGTGGGCCTGGGCGAATGCTAGGACTTTGCCTTCAGTCGCGACCACATCATGCTGATAGCGACAGCAGAAAGCGATCCAACGTTGTTCCGGTTTGAAGACTGCTCGCACATCATTCAAGCCATGATCAATGCCATATTGAGTGGTATCGATGGGCACGGCCTCATGGACGTGAAAGTGTTCCTGCGCAAACTGGGTCAGCAGAGGGCGAGGCTCCGTGTCTGCACCCACCTTCCATACAAAATTGCAATACACTGTCATGGTGTCTCCTTTATGCTGGGTCGAGGGAAATATCACTGACCCGGATACGTTGCACGGTCACGTGTGCCGCACGCCACTTTGCCAGTTCGCTGTCCAATAACACCCGTTGTAATGAGCGCACGCAGCCCTCTTTGAGTGGATGCAGTATCGAGATCTCCCCATTTGAGGCCGTCCAATGATAGCTACCTTCTTTCGTATGGATAGGTACAGCACCTTGTATTGCGCAGTGAACGCTAATCGAATTGTCATTGAAGAGCGTGACTAGACAAACCTGGGGAGCGGCGTTGTTAGCGGTTAGTGTGTAAAGTAGCCAACCATCGGGGTAAGTGAGCACGTCATGCTATCGTGTCAGTGGTATCTCTCTTTACGCTAGTATAAGGTAAGGATTAGATCAATAGTCTCTTATAAACAATGAGTTAGTATCACTTTGATACTAACTCCCGCACGGACTGTGGTCTGCGGCTATGTGCTTGTTATTACGCTAGAACTTAACATGGACTCGGATAAACGGCTGGTCAATAGGCCCATTTGAAGGGCAACGACTGACGCGTTAAAAGAGGAGAGAGAAGGAGGAGCCACAAGATCGTGGTGTGATTGGGACAGTGTTGTGTTTGCAGGTGCGACCGTTGTATCAGAATGAATTTTTTGTGCTGAATAGGGATTACTGTTTTGCTTTAATATACATGAGGTTATGTTTGAAATTTTCGTTGTGTTGTGAGTTAATACTTTGAAGATAATAGATGAATGTGGTTGACGGGCGGCATGCATATCACTACTATTATAAGCAACACGCCCGCCAAGCCTCTTAACAATGCTCAAATTGTGCGGGCTTTTTTATGCCTGAATTTTACGTCATGGAAGATAAGGCATAATGAATCAATTCAACAAACCCGCGGTTAGTATTACAGAACAAATCGGCATTCTTCAGCACCGCGGTCTAACCATTCAAAATCCAGAACGTGCGGAAAGATATTTAGAAGTAATAAGCTATTTTCGCCTTAGCGCATATATGCGCCCATTCCAAAAGAATATAAACGAACAAGTTGTAGATCATCAATTCAAAGATGGAACTGAATTTAAACAAATAGTGGACTTGTACGCTTTTGATAGAGAATTGCGGCTGCTCATTATGGACGCTATTGAGAGAGTAGAAGTTGCAATCCGAGCTACCTTGAATAACGTTATGGCTAACAAGCATCAAACTGATGATATATGTAGTGGCTCCCACTGGTACTTGAATGAATCATTATTTAAATCCTCATACCAGCACAAACGACTTTTGAAAGAAATCGAAGATAAGCAATCAAAAGAATCCAACGATCTTCAGAGAGATGTAAAAAAGATTGAACGAACTTCCGTTTCTGCCGAAGTTAAAGATCGGCGGATTGAAAGAAGAGTCCGAGAGAATTATGCCCGCTTCTACCAACATACATATGATTCTCCTAAGTTAATGCCAGGTTGGGCGATGGTGGAAGAATTAACTCTTGGGAGTATATCTCACCTATATCGAGGGCTAGCAAAAGATAATGACCGTAAAGATATCGCTAGAAGATTTGACTTACCTCAAGAGGTTCTTGAAAGTTGGTTGCATACGCTAAACTTTGTGAGGAATTGTTGCGCACATCATAGTCGACTTTGGAATCGAGAATTGTCTGTTCAGCCTAAGATTCCAAATGGTGATAATTGGCAGTTGCCAGACAGACTTGAGCCCAGCCAAGTTCAGCCTAAGCGTCGTATTTATATGGTGTTACTTATGTTAGGTCACCTAATGAGGCAGGTTAGTCCAGATAGTCAATGGCATAATAAAGTAAAAGCGCTAGTTACACTTCATCCCGAAGTGCCAAAATTTCCTATGGGCTTTCCAGATGATTGGCTCAACCACGAATTCTTCAGTAGTTAAGTATCGCGAGACATCAAAAACATCTCGATGAAATACGGGTTTTGCAAAGTCCATGTGAGATTCAGTAAAATTATTCATACTAGAATGTCTTCGTTTTAATTTGATATTTATAGAAATCGAATGGGTTTTATTCAGAGGTCTATAAGGCTACTTTGTCTTCGTTTTAGTTAAGCCGGTTCATTCTAAACCACCTGCCCTGCTGCCCAACCACTGCTCCACGCCCACTGGAAGTTAAAGCCACCTAGCCAACCAGTAACGTCAACCACTTCGCCAATGAAGTACAGGCCTTCGACATTTTTCGCCATCATTGTTTTTGATGATAGGTCATTGGTATCTACACCGCCTATAGTAACCTCGGCGGTGCGATATCCTTCTGTGCCGTTTGGCTTTATTTGCCAATTCTTTAGGGTGTCAGCAATGGCGTCGCACTCGCCGTGAGTCAGCTGTTTCACCGGCACGTTGCGCCAACTATGATACTCAATAAGGCTCTGTACCATACGCTTTGGAAATACTTTATTTAAACAGGTGGCAAGCAATGCGTCTGGCGTCTCTGTGCGTGCAGTCTGTAGAACCGCAGTAGCATCATCATTAGGTAGCATGTTGATACTTAAGCTGTCACCCGCTTCCCAATAGCTGGAAATTTGGAGCATGGCAGGGCCGCTTAACCCTCGGTGGGTAAACAACATCGCTTCTTTAAACGTAGTGTCGTTGCAGCTGGCATATACATCAACTGCAATACCGCTAAGCTCTGCCAGTGTGTCTTTATCTTTATCGTGTAAGGTAAAGGGAACAAGTGCTGCACGAGTAGGCAAAACGTTAAGACCAAATTGCTGCGCTACTTTATAGCCAAATGGCGTGGCACCCAGTTTGGGCATGCTTAAACCGCCGGTAGCAATTACAAGGGATTCACATTCATACTCACCATTCGAGGTTGTAAGTGAGTACCCACTTTCAGTCTTCTCTACACTTAGAATGTCGCAACGAGTAGTAATCGTCACATCCGCTTTGTTGCACTCATTAAGCAGTAAATCAACGATCTCTTTGGCGCTATCATCACAAAACAGTTGGCCCAAGGTTTTTTCATGGTAGGCAACGCCATACTCGGCAACCAAGCCAATAAAGTCCCATTGGGTATAGCGACTTAGTGCCGACTTACAAAAGTGAGGGTTTTGCGAAAGAAAGTTTTCAGGGCCTGCATACATGTTAGTGAAGTTACAGCGGCCACCGCCGGACATCAGGATTTTTCGGCCCACTTTTTTGGCGTGATCAAGCACTTCTACGCTGCGTCCACGCGCGCCGGCCTGCGCCGCACAAAAAAGCCCTGCAGCTCCTGCACCAATAACAATTACATCGCGCTTGATCACAATTAACCTCTAGGAAAAACGGCCAATGGATGTGTGGTTATTAGCTGTACGAAGGCGCGAGTACCGGGCTTTATAGCATTTTCGTGGCTTACTCGTACTTTAAGCTCGTCGCCGCAATCTAAGACAACCGCGTAAAGCCGACTTTCGCCTTCGTAGCGTACCCATTCAACCGTACAGTTAGTTTCACTAAGTGTAGCATCTAAGCTTAAATCGTCAGGGCGTACCAACAAGTCTACGTTGCCGCTTGCACCTTGAAGCGGTGTGCCCGGCACATTACCAATATCGGTAACCACTGTTTTGTCTGTATTTGCTGCGCTGCTATCGAACGTCGCACTTAAGAAGCTCGCCTCGCCCATAAAACGCGCCACAAAACGGCTGGCAGGAGAAGAGTAACAGGCTTCAGGTGTGTCTAATTGCTCAAGCACACCTTTATTAAGTATACCCACTCTATCGCCAACGCTTAGCGCCTCTTCTTGATCGTGCGTTACCCAAATAGCAGGTACGCCTGCTTTTTTTAAGGCATCGCGAATTTCCCAGCGCAAGCTGTCTTTTAGCGCAGCATCAAGGTTTGAAAGGGGTTCGTCTAGCAATACAAAGGAAGGCTCGTGAGCTAGCGTTCTTGCTAGCGCAACACGCTGCTTCTGACCGCCCGAAAGGCGAGCTGGTTTGGCGTCGCGAAAATTATCTAAGCCTAATAATTGAAGCCAATGATCGGCAAGCTTAGTGTCTTTTAAACGAAAGCAAACGTTCTGCTGAACGGTAAGATGAGGAAACAACGCAAAGTCTTGAAACACCATACCCACGTTACGCTTTTCAGGCGGAACATGTTTGTTTGCTGTACTCTCCCATTTACCTAGGCTCATAGCACCTTCTGAAATAGGAATAAGCCCAGCCAACGCTTGCAAAATGGTGGTTTTACCGCAGCCGGTTGGCCCCACCAGCATCAGGATTTCGTCTTGTCCAAGCTCAAGATTTAACTTGTCGACAACGCGGGTAGACCCATAATTCACAGACAAATTATTTACACTAAGCATTACGAACGATCATCCTCGGTAACGGTAAACTGGGCTTTTCTTTCGCCCGACAGCATGAGAATTAACCCCACACCTGATAATAAAACAAGTAAAAGCCCTGGCACGGCTGCGCGGCCAAAGTAACCCGCTTCGTAAACTCGCCACATATAGGTAGCTAAGGTTTCAAATCCTGTAGGTCCTAACATAAGCGTTGCAGGTAGTTCGCGCATGGCTTCTAAGAACACAAGCGCTGCACCCGCAATCATACCACGAAGGGTTAACGGCAGCGTAATTCGCATAAATGCCTCACGCGGGCTAGCACCCAGCACGCGAGCAGCTTTTACCAGACCTGAATCAATATTCTCAGCCGTACTTCTTACACTTCCCACAGCAAGTGGGATAAAGCGCAGTACATAAGCCATCACAAGCAGACTTAACGTTTGATAGAGCGCGGGCAACTGCAGGCCAACATAAACAAGGGCTGTCCCCATTACGATACCCGGAACCCCAAAGCCAAAATAAGTAATGCGCTCCATAAAACGTCCAGCTTTTCCGGCAATAGCGGCGTGAGCCACCGGAATGGCTAGCAATACAGCAACAATCGCTGCAATAAATGACGCATGAGCTGAGTTCCACGCATAGCTAAATTCAAAACCGCCGGCGCCTTCTCGCACTAACCACAGCGTAAAAATAGCAAGGGGAAGCACAATAGCCATAAATACCACCGGCATAGTAGCCAGCAACATTAGGTTTCGCTGCCAGCGAGCAGGAAACAACGATAAATGCTTACCTGGGCGCTCTTGAGCGCCACTAATACGACTTTCTATAAATAGAATAAGCCCAACAATAACCATTAGCTGAAGGCTCAGCATGGCGGCTTGACTAAGACCGAAGGCGTTATACTCAACAAAAATAACACGGGTGAAAGTGTCAAAGCCCATTATTGCAGGCGTGCCAAAATCGGATAGTGCATAAAGTGCAGCAAGGAGTGCCCCTGCGGCAACGCTATTCACAACACGCGGTAAAACCACTCGCCATAAGCTTGCGCCTAAGGTTAACCCTAGCGTGCGCGCCGCGTTAACCAAGCTTGCATCCAAACTCAGTAAGCTTGAACGGGTTGTCATCATGACGAATGGATAAGTATAAAGGCTCATGACCAGCGCAGAGCCCCAAAGGCCGCTGATAGGTGGAGTGCTAATTCCCAGTACGTTTTCAATTTCGCCACCTGTGCCAAATGAAAAGTACATCGCAAATGCGCCAATGTAGCTTGGTAGTGCTAATGGCGCGGCAAGTAAAATAAGCCAAAACCGCTTAAATGGCATCTGCACATAAGCGGTTAAAAAGGCAAGCGGCACTCCGATAAGTACAGAGCCAATAATGGTAAGTACCATCAATGACACCGTGTTCGCTAGTACCCTTAGGTTATGGGTATCGAAAAGTTGCGCACTATCTTGAGCTAAAGAAAACAAAACGCCGACGGGCAATAAAGCCATCAGCGCGATAAGAAATGCCAGTGGATACGACTTTGGCCAATTTGTCACAGTACGCCAACTTCCCTCATAAGATTAAGTGTAGGGCGTAAGTCAGCCAGTTTACGAAGGTCCATTTCAGGCGGTGACAGCGTGCTTAGATCAGCTAAGCCTTGCGGCTGTTCAACCCCTTGAACCAGAGGGATTTCGTAGGCTTCGCGAGCAAGATAAGACTGAACTTCGTGTGAAAGCAGGTAACGAATAAAGTTAACCGGCAAGTCACCGTCGCTCAATGCCACAATACCAGACGCATTTACTAGGCAACCTGCGTCGCTTTTACTGTACGCAAGCGCTACGTTTGCATTCGGCTTACCTGATTTAAGGCGAAGGGTATAGTAGTGATTCGCAAAGCCAATATCGACTTCACCACGTTCAACGCCCATCACTACACCAAGTTCACCTGCGTACTTTTTCGAGTGCTTATTAATGCCTTTAAGCCATGATTTAGTGGCTTTATCGCCCTCTAAAATGCGCATTGCCGTGACAAAAGACTGAAACGATGAGTAGGCTGGTGCCCAGCCAATTTTTAAATCGCTGTCGGCTAATGCCATCACGCTTTCAGGGATTTGCTCCGGTTTAACACGCTCAGTGTTATAAGGCAGTGTACGCACACGACCTGTTACCGGTGACCAGCTCGGATACTGAAAATCTTCACGCAGCTGCGCAGTAAGGTCGTCTGGCAACGGCTTAGCCGCGCCAGCATCAGTTACCATGCCAATCGAGCCCGTGTCTACGGCCCAGAAAAGGTCGGCGCGTTTAACGCCTGCCTTAGTCTCAGCTACGATGGTGTTGGCCAATGCCGCAGAGCCGCCGCGTCTTATTTTAAGATTAAGCTTTGGGTTGCGCTTTTCGATGGCCTTTAAAACATTCTCGTACAAGCCGCCTTCACCACGCCCTAAATAAAGTGTGAGATCACCTTCTAATTTAGGCAGTGACTCAACTGACGCACTGCCTGTTTGTGTCATAGCGTGAGCAAAACTAAACGGCAAACCAGATAATGCACCGGCCGCTGCTAAGCCTTGTAAGAATGTTCTACGTTGCATACACCTTCCTTAAAATACGTCTTTACGACTTTGTTCTACTTCAACCAAAAGTGCGCGAGCGCGGTCAAGTTTGGCCTGCATAGACTCTACGACCTTACGAACTGAATCAACGCCAGTGTCTTTTGAGATAGCTTGTGGAAGCGTTACGTTAAAGTCTTTCTCCAAGTCTTCAACCAAAGCTGCATTTTTCGCAATCAAATCACCTTCCACACCTTCAAATCGTTGAAGGTAAGTATCGTGAACGAGTGTAGTTGCTACTTCGTGAAGCTGTTCCGCGTACTTAGCAACAACACGATCAAGACGTGTTTTAATATCGTCGATAACTTCAGGGCCCGTGGTAGGTTCTTTTTCGGTGGTTTGAACCTTGTTCACTAAGCCTTTCTTTTGATACTGGGACGCAAGTTTAACTGCGCCTAACGCCTGCCACAAGGCATGATTTAGCTTCTCTTGCTCTACGCGCACGTCTGCAACAGGCTTGCCTTCATCAATGGCGACTTTCACACCATAAATACCTTGCCAAATAGAGGCGTAAATAGGCACATACTGGGTTTCAATAGCAGAGTGAAAATCCACCTCTTCCCAATACTCAATCAGTGCATCGGTCTTAAGCGATTTATCTTTTGCTTCATACGCATCAACAACACTGCCAAACTTGCTTTCTAACCAATGTACCTCTTCCGTATATTCGCCGATGTGCGCGTGAAGATTGTTCACGTGATCGCCAATGGCACCGTTAGCAAGCGCCTGAGAAGATAGCATCGAGAAAGTGACCGCAGAAGCCAGTACCAAAGCACTCATTTTTTTCAGTGTTGTTGTCATAATTATTCCTAAAACGTTTGTCTTTTCACGCAAATGATACTTATTATCATTAATCAAGTAAAGGTAACTGAACGAGCCCACATGCTAAGTAACGTAGTGTGTTAGCCCTTATTTTTTCTGCACTTTCGACACAGAATACTGCATGTTAGTTCATTAACCTTCACTGAACGTACTGATATTCAACGCTATTTACAGAGCGCCAGATCATACATAGATTACATTTTAATGAAAATCCCGACCAGCATACACATAAGTAAAGAATACCAATTCGCATAGATAGTTGCCCACTCAGAAGGCGCTGGTAATTATCTATGCGGACTGGTATTAACGAATATTCACAAACATCTGAACGAAAAAAGCCCGCAACCTTAGTTGCGGGCTCTTGATATTATTAACGCAGTAATTTCGGTGTTACAGGCTATCTAGCATGGTTTGCGCATCGCTAACGTCGAAACGACCTGGGTCTTCAACGTTTAGCTTTTTCACTTCGCCATCTTCCACAAGCATTGAATAACGTAACGAACGCAAGCCGCCGAAATTGCCCGTGTTCATGTCTAAGCCAATTTGCTTGGTAAAGAAACCATTGCCGTCTGCCAGCATTATGATCTCTTCAGCATTGCTTGCTTTGCCCCATGCATCCATAACAAATGCATCGTTCACGCTTAAGCAAATAATACTATCAATACCTTTGGCTTTAAGCTTATCAGCAAGCGCTACATAGCCCGGTAAGTGGGCTTGAGAACAGGTCGGTGTAAATGCACCGGGTACCGCAAACAATACAACGCGTTTATCCGAAAACAGTTCGTTCGTTCCTGGGTTGGTTATTTCGCCGTTTTCTAAAAGGCTAAAATCTACTTCAGGCAAAGTGCCCCCAACTTGTATCATGCTACTCTCCTAGATTTTTTTGACACAAATACACATCAAATCTGTGTTTTTTGCTTTCAATAGCCATTGATGCTTTTATTCCTGCCAGCACGTCTGCACTGTTTGGGCGTTTCACCACTACCCGGTGCGTGGCTAGCTCTAGTGCTGGCGGTAACAGCGCATCTGCGTCTGGGTCATGACCAAGCAGTTGCTGAAACAGCCGCATTTCCTTTTTCACCAAGGCTGACTTCTTTTTGTGTGGGAACATGGGGTCTAAGTAAATAGCGTTCACATTCTCACCAGTGAAGTATTGCATTACCTCAGCACTATTTCCATGTTGAAGCGACATTTTAGCTGCAAGTTCCGGAAAACTAAGCGCTAATCTGCGAATACCATCTTCAAGCAAGGCGGCAACCACGGGCGAGCGTTCAATCATTGTGACCTTGCAGCCAACGCTTACCAAAACAAAGGCATCACGACCTAGCCCAGGCGTTGCATCCACTACGTGCCATGCTTCATTGCCTTTAAGACCAATGGCCTTAACAATGGGCTCTTTGCGCCCACCGCCGTGCTGCTTGCGATACAAACTTGCCGGCGAAGCAAAATCAACCTCTACCGGATTCACCTTTTTCTCACCTGCGTCGGCAAGCCCTAGCACGCCGTTTTGTACCTGCAAATACAAGCCTTCGCTAGGCTTTTCACTGCTGCTAACAACAGGAAAACCCCACTTTTCGCTGATTGCACTAATTAATGCAGCGTCATCCCTATTGGCGTCATCACAAATAATTAAAGGCACATGATTAAGCATGACCGTACTGTTCCTTATGCCCTATCCATCTATTAATGATGGCTTGAGCGTGAGAGGGGTATTTGTCCCAAAGGGTATAGGCAATTTCCTGAACCTTAGGGATAAGAGCGGCGTCGCGTACTAGGTCTGCTATTTTAAGCTCGGCCATTCCCGTTTGCTTAGTACCCATAAATTCACCCGGGCCACGAATTTCCAAATCGCGCTGGGCAATATAAAACCCGTCGTTAGATTCGCGCAATACGCCAAGGCGCTGAGTAGCGGTTTTCGATAGTGGGCTCTGGTACATAAGTACACACTGACTTTCTACCGCACCACGCCCCACTCGGCCTCTAAGCTGGTGAAGCTGCGCTAAACCCAATCGTTCAGGGTTTTCAATGATCATGATGCTGGCATTAGGTACGTCTACGCCTACTTCAATAACGGTAGTCGCTACCAATAAATCCAGCTTTCCGTCTTTAAAGTCGGCCATAACCTGCGCTTTTTCTGCAGGCTTTAAACGCCCGTGTACCAAACCAACGTGTAAGTCTGGCAGCGCAGTACGAAGGGTAACCGCAGCGTCTTCTGCTGCCTGACACTCCAACACTTCCGACTCATCAATTAGCGTACACACCCAGTAGGCTTGGCGGCCGTTTTCTTTACAAGCCTGACGTACGCGCTCTATCACATCGGCGCGGCGTGTATCGGGTAATACCACGGTTTGCACCGGTGTTCTGCCCGGTGGCAACTCATCAATAACCGAGGTGTCTAAATCGGCATAGGCTGTCATGGCCAACGTTCTTGGAATAGGCGTCGCCGTCATAATTAGCTGATGAGGGTAGCGACCTTGCTGCTCGCCTTTATCTCGCAGGGCCAAACGTTGATGCACACCAAAGCGGTGTTGTTCATCTACAATAACCAGCGCTAGCTGCTGGTAATTTACGCTTTCCTGGAAGATGGCGTGAGTACCCACCAACATTTGAATATCGCCAGCTTCTAAGCGGGCTAATACTTCATTGCGGGCTTTGCCTTTCAGCTTTCCGGCAAGCCAACCTACTTCAATACCTAAAGGTTCTAGCCAGCCACGAAAGTTATTGGCATGCTGTTCAGCCAACAGCTCAGTAGGTGCCATTAACGCTACCTGATGCCCTGCACCAATGGCTGATAGCGCGGCCAGTGCCGCAACTAAGGTTTTGCCCGACCCTACATCGCCTTGTACAAGGCGCATCATAGGCCGCGCGTGCTGCATATCTTTTTGAATATCTTCCACTACCCGAGCCTGCGCCCCCGTTGGTGAGAATGGCAGTTGAGCGAGCAT
The DNA here is from genome assembly GCF_014349115.1 of Alteromonas sp. BZK5. NCBI lineage: Bacteria > Pseudomonadati > Pseudomonadota > Gammaproteobacteria > Alteromonadales > Alteromonadaceae > Alteromonas > Alteromonas sp. BZK5. The sequence goes on from NZ_JACSOE010000006.1 coordinate 21,155, forward strand.
TTTATCGATAAGCGGCTGATTCACCTTAATAGGGATACCGGGCTGGGCGTCAGATAGCTTGCGTACTTTCAACACACTTAGGTGGTGTGACAATAACTCTTCCAGAATTAACCGATACTGAGCAGGGTGCAGCCCCTCTTCCATTTCGTGTACGTCTACATCTGGTGGCGGGCGATGCACCAAATGAAGCGCCTCATTAAGGCTAATTTGGTCATCGTAAATACCGTCGGGCAGTAGGTCGGCCAGCGCGCCTTTATCTAGTAGTTTTAAGGCCTGATCAGTTAAATTGCGAAGGGTTAACTGCTTAACACCGTCTGTGGTGGGGTAAACTGGCGTTAGTGATTCTTCTGATGGTGGCGCGTCTTCATCCACTAATTTAAATTCGGGATGCATCATTTCAATGCCCCACTTTCCAGTACGCACTTCTCCGAAACACCGCACCGTGTTTCCCGGCGTCATAATAGACCGCTGCACTGCACCAAAGTGGAAAAAGCGTAAGGTTATGGTACCCGTACCGTCGCTAAGCTTAACCACTAACATGCGCTTCTTTCCGTACTGAATATCGGCGCTCATTACCTCGCCCTGCACGCTTACATGGGTAAACGGGCGGCACTCTGCCACGCTATAAATACGGGTTCTGTCTTCGTAGCGGTGAGGGAGATGAAACAGAATATCTTGAAGGGTAAACAAACCTATTTTGTTAAGCTTTTCTGCCACCTTTGCGCCTACGCCTTTAAGCGCAGTAATGGGTGTAGTGGCCAGTGCTTGCATCAAGCGATATCCTTCTTTTGGAACATTAACTATTTAACCTTTGAATTGGCACAAGCTGGTGTTATTCAACGTGTTATAGGAAAAGAAGTGTAAAGGATTGTTGAGAGGTTGGCGAGTACGCTTTAGGCCAGTTTTTTACGCTGGCCCTTATACAAGTAAGAGCAAAACTAAAAGTGCAACCAATAGGTTAGGCCCTAGTCGGCCTCTAGCGCGTTTGCTTCTGCTTTTGTGATCTGCATTTCTTTCCACCAGCTATCGTCGGCATCCACTTCACCAATGGCGTTAATAGCAGGCAAAGGCAAACCTTTGCGTTGGCAAAGTTTATACAAACGCGGGTAACCATTTTGAAAGGCCAATGCTTGGCACTCTTCTTCTGATAACTGCTGGGTGTTATACATACCTGCAATTGTACGTTGGCGCTGGGCTTCGTAAAGTACTAACGCTGCGGCTACCGATACGTTCAATGACTGCACCATGCCCATCATAGGAATAACAATGTCGTGGTCGGCAACGGCTTTCGCCTCATCAGAAGCACCATACTTTTCCTGACCAAACAAAATAGCCGTAGGCTTGGTGTAGTCAATGTCACGAAAATCGACAGCGGTATCAGATAAGTGGGTTACCAACACCTGCATGCCTTGGCCTTTTAGTTCAGCCATCGCGTCGTTGATATTATCGTGATTGGTTTGACGCACCCATTGTTGGCTGCCCATAGCGGTGCCGCGACGAAACTGATATTTCTTTTCCCACACGGTGTGAACGCGATGAATACCCACTGCATCACAGGTTCTCACTACTGCAGATACGTTATGCGGCTTGTGTACATTTTCAAGGCAAACCGTAAGATCAGTTTGCCTTCTTTCCAGCACTTGTCTTATGCGCTGGTAACGCTCAGGTGACATGGCTTACTCCGGCAGTTCCATTACACCATCAATTTCAATTTGTGCACCTTTAGGCAATGCAGACACCTGAACGGCTGCGCGTGCTGGGTAAGGCTTGGTGAAGTAACGGCTCATGATTTCATTAACCGTTGCAAAGTGACCTAGGTCTATAAGGAAGATGTTCACTTTCACTAAATCGTTTGTGGTGCCGCCTGCCGCGTCGCACACCGCTTTAATGTTCTCAAAAACTTGTACAGCTTGCGCTTCAAAGTCGTCAGAAACCATTTCCATAGTTTCAGCAACAAGAGGAATTTGGCCTGAAAGATAAACGGTAGTACCTGCTTTAACCGCTTGGCTGTAAGTACCAATAGCAGCAGGTGCCTTATCGGTCTGAATAATAGACTTAGACATAGTAGTTCCTAAATAGTGTAGTAATTAGTGTCGTGATTGACTATGACGAGACACTCTTTGAACTTCCGGCATGGTGCGAATTTTCTTCATTACGCGGGCCAGGTGAACACGGTTGTGCGTGGTAAGTTCAAGGTCAATAAAGTAGATATTACTCTCTTTTTCTTCAGTTTGCAGACCAATGATATTGGAATCGCACCCTGAAATGGTGTTCGTTAATGTTGCCAGTGTGCCCTGATGGTTAAACAACTCTATACGCAGTGACGCTTTAAATTCGCCTTGCGGGTTGTCGTCCCACTGCATGGGCAGCACGCGCTGAGGTTCTTCTCGCGTTAGCTTGCGAATATTGTTACACCCAATTTGGTGAATAGTCATGCCGCGACCTGGGCTTAAAACCGCAACAATTTCATCGTCTGGAATAGGATGGCAACAACGAGAATAGTGAACAAGCAGGCCTTCTGTGCCGCGAATAGCCACATTACCTTTCTTATCTGATAAATCTGTTGTGCTTTCACCCAATAAACGGCGCGCTACAATTGCGCTTAGCTCGTTACCAAGCCCGATATCTACTAGCAAATCGTCAAAATTAGCATGCTTAGTTTCGGCCACCACACGTTCGATATCTTCGTTTGGAATATCGTCTAGTTTAACGCTGCCTAACGCATGACGAAGTAGACGGTTACCCATGTTCACCGCTTCTTGAGAATGCTGTTTACGCAGATACTGACGAATACGCGTTCGCGCGCGAGCGCTCACCACAAAGTTTAGCCAGTTCGCATTTGGCTTCGCTTTCGGCGAGGTAATAATTTCCACGGTTTGACCGTTTTCAAGCGGCTTGCTTAAGCTAAAGTTTCTGCGCTCTACGCGCACACCTACGCAGGTATTACCCACATCGGAATGCACGGCATAAGCGAAGTCAACGGCGGTTGCGCCCATTGGCAACTCGATAATACGTCCGTCTGGTGTAAATACGTAAATTTCATCAGGGAACAGGTCGGTTTTTACCGATTCGATGAATTCAAAGGATGAGCTGGCCGATTGCTGAAGCTCAAGCAGGCTTTGCATCCACTTGCGCGCTCGAAGCTGTGCAGTGGTGCCATTATCGCCAGGCTCTTTGTAAAGCCAGTGCGCCGCCACTCCTTTGTCTGCCATTTGGTCCATTTCCTGGGTTCGAATTTGAATTTCCACAGGAATGCCGTGCGGGCCAATTAATGACGTATGCAACGACTGATAGCCGTTGGTTCGAGGGATAGCGATATAATCTTTAAAACGGTTTTCAATAGGCTTGTACAGCCCATGCATAGCACCAAGGGCGCGATAACAGTTATCTACCGATTGAACAACGATGCGAAACGCATAAATATCCATTACCTCATTGAACATAAGTTCTTTGTTTTTCATTTTGCGGTAAATGGAATACAAGTGTTTTTCGCGACCCAATACATTCGACTCAATTTGGTAGGCGTCTAAACGAGTGTTCAGCTCTTCGCGAATGTTTTCGATAATCTCTTTACGATTACCGCGGGCCTGGCGCACAGCAGACTTTAGTGCGCGATGGCGCATTGGATACATGGCCTGAAAGCCTAAATCTTCAAGCTCATTTTTAATATCGTGAATACCCAAGCGGTGGGCAATTGGCGCATAGATTTCTAGCGTTTCTAGCGCAATGCGGCGGCGCTTGTCCGGTCGTAATGACCCGAGTGTGCGCATGTTGTGCGTGCGATCAGCAAGCTTGATAAGAATAACCCTGATGTCTTGCACCATGGCCATCATCATTTTACGGAAGTTCTCCGCCTGCGCTTCCTGTTTAGTGCTAAACGCGAGTTTATCTAGCTTACTTACCCCTTCTACCAGTTCAGCAACGGTATCGCCAAAAGCTTCGGCTAAGTCTTCTTTGCTGTAATGGGTATCTTCAATAACGTCGTGAAGGAGTGCTGCCATGATCGTTTCGTGATCAAGGTGCATGTCAGCCAAAATACCGGCAACTGCAACTGGGTGAGTAATGTACGGATCGCCGCTTGAACGCATTTGTCCGTCATGCGCTTCTTGCGCAAGCACAAAAGATTCTTGTACCAACTGAACGCGGTCGGCTGGTAAGTACTCTAAAACTTTCTGCTTTAAACCTTCAAACAAATACACAGTGAAGCGTGACCCTTATCTAACGTTACAACCCTAAGAATACGTTTAATTGTGCAAGAAGCCAATACGCCAAAAGTAAAGCGCCAGTGCTTTTTTCAAAGCACTGGCGCTAAAATACCGATAAAACCGTTAAAAAGAGGTTTTATTGATCAGATAGGATGTTTGCTACTGATGCAAATTCAGCATGTTCTTGCTGCTCTTGAGCTTGAAGTTCTGCTTGTTCAAGCGTAGCAGCCGTTACTAAACCTTCTTCAATTTCACGAAGTGCTGTAACAGTTGGCTTATCGTTTTGAACGTCAACCATAGGATCTTTGCCTTCAGTGGCAATTTGACGTGCACGGCGTGCAGCAACAAGCACTAGGTCAAAGCGGTTACCAATTTTATCTACGGCATCTTCTACAGTTACGCGAGCCATGTATTTCTCCGAAAATTAGGTTGAGCAAGTTATTCAAAAAACGGCCGCGTAGTATACACAGATACGTGGCGCGATCCTAGCGTTTTGTTTGAATTTGAAGCAGTCAGATCATGCAATTTATGCAGCGATCGTTCGATGCTAAAACAAAACACGTATTGTTAAGTTAAGCTTACGCGCTACCGAGCAGTTCGTCCAATAGCACTTGATGGCGCATTTGTTGTTTTCCTGTGCGAAGTCGCTGTGCTGTCACGATGGCTTCCAAATCATTTAACGCAGTCGCAAAGTCGTCGTTGATAATTACGCTATCGAATTCATTGAAATGAGACATTTCAGCTACGGCTTGCGCCATACGCCCTGCAATGACTTCTTCACTGTCTTGACCGCGATTATTTAAACGCTGCTCTAGCACGTCGAGTGAAGGCGGAAGAATGAAAATACCGCATGTGTCTGGCATAAGCTTTTTGACTTGGCGCGCGCCCTGCCAATCGATATCTAAAAATACGTCAATGCCACGGTGCAAAGTTTGTTCAATTGTCACGCGGGATGTGCCGTAATAATTGCCAAATACTTCTGCGTATTCAAAAAACACACCCTGTTCAATCAGCGCTTCAAACTGCTCTCGGCTCACAAAATGGTAATGCACGCCGTCGACTTCACCCGGACGAGGTTGACGTGTTGTATGAGATACAGACACCTGCATTGGCGTAGCTGTATTGCTTTCATACTTTTCCATTAGCGCCTTTATAAGGCTTGATTTTCCTGCTCCAGAAGGAGCTGCAAGAATGAATAAGTTGCCGAGTAGTGAAGCCATAGGGTATTAAAATTCTTCCAAAATGTGGTGATTTCAAGTGGCAATGATAGCATATTAAGCGGTTGTGCCGTACCTTTCATTGCATAGTGAAAACTTGGTTCACTCTATCAAGCTTATGCCGATGGGTTACCACAGCAAAAATTAATGGGGTCAGAGTACTTTTTCTGGCCCTAAATGTACTCTGACCCCAAAACTAGGAAATAAAGCATGACTCAGCAACTTCTGCCGTGCGTAGAGATAAACCCATCCACTACGCCTGATGCCTGCGTTATCTGGCTTCACGGTCTTGGCGATTCAGGCCATGGTTTTGCGCCTATTGTGCCCGAGCTAAAACTGCCCGAATCAATGGCGGTTAAATTTCTCTTTCCTCACGCTCCAGAACGCCCTGTGACTATCAATGGCGGCATGAGAATGCGCGCTTGGTACGATATCAAATCGTTAGATTTTGAAAGCCGTGCGGACTTAGAGGGTGTAAAAGAGTCGGCTGCTCAGGTAGAAGCGCTTATCGAAGCACAAATTGAAAGTGGCATTCCTAGCGAACGTATTGTACTTGCAGGATTTTCTCAAGGCGGTGTTATTGCTCTGCACTTAGCACCTAGATATGCCAATAAATTTGCAGGTGTTATCGCTCTATCTACTTATATGTGCGAGCCATCACTTCTTGGAAGCGAATCAAAAGACACAAACCGCGAAACGCCAATTATGATGGCACATGGTGAGCAAGACGAAGTGGTGCCGGTATTTATGGGCAATGCTGCGTTCAAAACGCTGAGCGAAAGTGGCTTTAATGCCACGTGGCAGACTTACACCATGCAGCACAATGTTTGTATGCAAGAGCTTAACGACATAAGTGCTTGGCTTCAAAAAGTTCTAGGGTAATGCCTTAAGAGCCTGTTGGCCCTTGCTGCAAATTACGTTCATATAATAAAGCTCAACAGGCCCTAGTATTTGAACAAAAGAGAAAGCTGGTGAAGCAACAAAAGCCAGCTTTCTTCTTAGTGTAAGTGGGTACACGTCTATCGATTGCAAAGTTGCGCCTTCCGTCTTTTCTTTATTTCACGTTTATTCCAAAACTATTCGACGACTCTGTTGCGCCCCGCATTTTTAGCTTTGTAAAGGTTGTCATCGGCCTGCTTCAAACAAGCGTGCAAGTTTGTATCAGTAAGCGCTGTGGCTACACCAAAGCTTGCGGTTATCGAGTGATTAACATCACCTTCTACAAACGGGTTAGCTTCAACCACCTTCCTCATTTTTTCTGCTAATTTTACCGCTTGGCTCAACGTCGCATGAGGGAATAAGACCAAAAACTCTTCACCACCGGTTCTTGCCACCACGTCAGTAGTTCTTACTGCTTCTTTCATTAGGCGAGTGATATGTATAAGCACTTCGTCACCAATATCGTGGCCATAGGTATCGTTGATTGTTTTGAAATGGTCAATATCTACCACCACCGCACTTAAAGGGAAATGAGCACCGGGATCTTGCATTGCGCGTTCAAAAAAAACAGCTTCAAGGAATCGCCGGTTAGGAAGTTTTGTAAGCGGATCGGTATTAGCCTGACGCATGCGCTCTAGATTTTCACGCAGCATTTCTTTTCTGCTTTGATGCCAGAAATTTTCACCTATAAAGGCGACGCAAATGAAACAGAACGTAGCGATTAGGAAGCGGGAAACATGCTCTGCTGGGTACTCAGCCACTATTTTTTCTTGATTGTAGAGCATAAAAATAGCGATACCCATGGTTACTGCTACGTAAACCATGGCGGGCTTGAAACGCACAACAACTATCTGAATAAAAAGCAGGGGAAAAATAAAATAAAGCCCAGTGTTATTGAGCCCGCCGGTATAAACCAAGCCGTTTATGGTAAATGCTACCACTAAACCTGCTAGATAATAGAAGACATCGACGCGAGGAAACATATGGGATAACGCCACATTGGCGTACACAAAAGCGGCTGACCCCGCCAGCGTTCCAACGAGCAATGGGTTGTTTGTACCCATGTTGATCCACGCCATAAACGCCATAATGGTGCCACCAACATAAGATATGAAATATAGCGTTAAGCGCCTTCGTTTTGCTTCCGCTTCATCTTGCTGAGCACTTCTAAGTAATTGACGCAACGACGAACTGTCCATAAAAAGACTTATCTCCGCATTTAAAACTAATTGACCATTATTCCTTTCAGCATAGACTGAATGTCTAATAATAACCAAGGAGAAAACTGCGCCTAATTTCAAACATTAATACAGAAAATGCGTATACTACGGGGTATATCGTATGACGTTATGTGATACATCGTTTTAGTTTCTTTTTATATAGTTTGGAATAGCCATGAGTCACCTCAACACTACCCGCACCGTTCGAATTGCTACTAGAAAAAGTGCTTTAGCGCTTTGGCAAGCAGAGTATGTGAAGGCAAAATTGTTGGAGCATTATCCGTCAATGACCGTTGAGCTTGTGCCTATGAGCACGCAGGGCGACAAAATTTTAGATACACCTCTGGCGAAAATTGGTGGTAAAGGACTTTTCATAAAAGAGCTTGAAATTGCCATGCTTGAAGGCCGTGCCGATATAGCCGTGCACTCTATGAAAGACGTACCGGTCGAATTTCCTGAAGGTTTTGGCCTTCACGCTATTTGTGAGCGAGAAAACCCGTTCGACGCCTTTGTTTCAAATAACCACGACAGTTTAGATGCCCTACCCCAAGGCGCAGTAGTAGGTACGTCTAGCCTTCGCAGACAGTGCCAAATTCGCAAGTATCGCCCTGACCTTATCATCAAGGACCTGCGCGGAAACGTGAATACTCGTCTCGCGAAGCTAGACGCAGGTGAGTACGACGCCATTATCTTAGCTTCTGCTGGCCTTATTCGCCTTGAAATGGAATCTCGTATTCGCATGCCGTTACCCGCTGATATTTCACTACCCGCCGTTGGACAAGGTGCCGTAGGTATTGAGTGCCGTAACGACGATGAAGAGCTAATTAAGTTGCTACAGGCGCTGAACCATACGGACACCAATACACGCGTTACTGCGGAACGCGCCATGAACGAGAGATTGGAAGGCGGCTGCCAAGTACCTATTGGTAGCTTTGCCACGCTTGATGGAGATGTGCTGACACTAACCGGTATGGTTGGTAAGCCAGATGGTTCAGAACTGCTCTTTGCTTCTGCTACAGCGTCGCGAGAAAAAGCCGCAGATATTGGTGTTGAAGTTGCGGAATCCCTTCTTGAGCAAGGTGCCGGTGAAATCTTAAAGGCGCTTTATAACTAAGTTATAGTTTGTCGAATGCGTGCAGGTTTACGCAGTAAAATAAAAGGATGAAAATTCGATAGTATGTTGCTGTTTACACGCCCACTGCCAAAGTTAAAAGCAAGCGCTTCTGCCTTTGAAAAAGCCGGAATTGACGCGGTAGGCGTTGCCACGTCTAACATCATTGATATTTCGTCTGAAAGAAAAGCTGCTGCAGAATTTTTAGCGTCAAATGCAGTAAACGCAATTGTTGTTACCAGCGTATATGCTGTAGACACCGTTATTGAAGGCTTACGCGAAACGGCTAACGAATTACCATTGATCATAGCTGTGGGCGATGCCACTGCACGAAAATTACAAGCGGGACTTCAGGCGTTTTCATCGGCGCAGGTTGCTATTCCCGAAGCCCATACATCCGAAGGTATACTGGCAATGCACCAACTTAATGAGGCAAACTGTCAGCATGTCGTTATCATTAAGGGTGAAGGTGGGCGCGACGCCATAGCCACTGGATTAGACGAAAAAGGTATTTTAGTGAATAGCTTTTGCGTTTATAAAAGAGAGCAACTTACAAGCCCAATTTACACAAAACGGTGGAAAATGGGCGAAGTTAGCGGCATTATCGCTACAAGCGAAGCAATGGCACTGCAACTAATTGCGCAATTTGGCCAAGCACTTAAATCTATTAAATGGTTAACAGTGAGTGACCGAATTGCCAAAACCCTCACTAGCCAAGGCATTAAAGAGGTAGCGGTTTGTCAGCGAGCCACCGATCAGGCACTCATCGCCTGGGTAAAGGATAACTGGGAGTATTGAATGGCCAACAACAATGAAAGTAGCCCACAAAAAGAGGAACTCGTGAAAGTGGAAGCTGAAAAAGACGTTATCGAATCTTCTGCCACGCACAGTGAATCAACACCATCGGGTGCTGCTAAAAAGAAATCGTCGGGAAATGGTCTATTGTGGTTTGTTGTAATCATCCTTTTCCTTATTGTGCTTGGTATGGCTGGCGCTGGTTACTGGTATTACATGCAGCAACAGTCGGCAAGCAAGGACTCTGAATCTGCACTTCAAACGACGACCTCTCAGCTAAACACTATTGAGCGTGAGCGCGCTGGTCTTGTTGCCTCTATCGACAAAGTAGCTCGTACCAACCAGACGTTAGAACGCACGGTAGCCGAGTTAAAAGCGCAAAACGAAAAGCTGACGCTGCAAGCTGAATCGACGCTTGAACAACTAAATAATATGGAAGGTCGCCGCCCGGCAGACTGGCTCATTGCTGAAGCTGATTACTTAGTTCGCATGGCAGGCAGAAAGCTTTGGTTAGAAAACGACGTACGTACAGCAATTTTGCTGCTAGTTAACGCAGATAAACGCTTAAAGTCGTTGGCCGACCCATCGGTACTTCCGGTTCGCGCAAACCTTGCTGAAGATATTCAAACCTTACAACAGCTTAACCCTGTATCACAAAGTTCCGTCGCTCTCGCGCTTACGGGTATGATTGCTCAAATTGACAAACTGCCACTTGATACCTTCGAAAAACCAGAAGACGCCAATGCAGAAGACACGACCTTATCGGAGTCAGCTGACGACTGGCAGGAGAACCTTGCGAAGGTGTGGCGTTCACTGGTGAACGATTTTCTTACCATAAAAACCATTGAAGGCCCGGTTGAACCAGTGCTTTCACTGGAAGCGCAGTTTTTAGCAAAAGAGCAGCTTCGTCTGCAGCTTATGCACGCGCAAACTGCCGCGCTTCAGGGCGATGCAGGGCTTTACAGCCAGTCGCTTCAATACGCTCAAACGTTAATTATTGAAAAGTTCGACACAGAAAAAATCCAGGTAACGGGTTTTGTAGATGCACTACAAAACCTCATTGCTACCGATGTATCGCGCCCAATACCTACAGAGCTAGCGTCACAAAAACCGTTAGAGCGTCTACTGGATAGCCGCGTTAAGCAAGTGTTCGGACAAGGAGCAAGTGCACTATGAAATGGTTAGCTATTGCCCTTGCGGTATTAGCCGCATTTGTTGCTGCACTAATTGTTGGCCCAATGTTGTTAGGTGACCAAGGCTACGTACTGTTCTCTTTAGGTAATACTGCCGTTGAGATGAATATAATCAGCTTTGGCATCTTACTGATAGGTGCCATCATTGCCTGGTACGTACTATCTCGATTGGTATTGTGGGCGTTAAGCTTGATCACAGGTTCACATAAATGGTTCGGCACTTTGGGTGAGCGCAAACGTAAGCGTGCGTTTTACGACGGCTTACACGCAATGGCTGCAGGTGATTTTGATACGGCTCAAAAGGCGCTAAGCAAAACCACCAACGGCGATTTCGAAGGCGTTAACTATTTGGCGTCAGCGCAAATTGCTTTTGCCAATAACGATTTAGCCAAAGCCCGTTATTTCCTTGTTCAGGCAACTGATTTTCCAAAAGCAAAAGTATCCGCAACGGTCATGCACGCACGTATTGATATGGCTGAAGAAAAATACGATGCGGCATTAGAGAAACTTAACGAGCTTGACGAGCAAGAGCGCGAGAACAAGCAGGTTGTGCAGTTGAAAGCGCAAATTCTTGCCAAGTTAGGTAAGTGGCAAGTACTTCAGGAGAATTTGTCAGGCTGGCGTAAAGCATTGCCCAAAGCGGATTACACCGCATGGAGCCAGCGCATCGCCAAAGGTAAGTTTGCCGAAATTGCCAGCAAACAAGGCGCTGTCGAGCTTAAATCGTATTGGGAAACCCTACCTCGTAAGCTTCGTCACGACGATGCTTACCGCGCGGCCTACATTCAACAGTTACTTGACCAAGGTATGCATGCCGACGCACAGAATTTGCTAGTTGAATGGCAAAAGCGTGGCCCGAATAGCGCCCTGTTTCCGCTGTTCACGCAGCTTAATATTCCTGATGCATCGCCATCACTACGACTGCTTGAAAGCTGGATAAAGCAAGACGAAGAAAACGTGTCGCTATACTCCACGCTAGGTCAAGTTGCATTTAACTCAGGCGATGATGTGTTGGCGGAAAAAGCGCTGCTTAAAGCCACTAAAATGAAGTCGCGCAAAGAAGACTTATTGCTGCTATCTGCAATTAGCGAACGCAAGCACGACACAGCCACTGCGCTTAAGCTTTACAAGGAAGGTCAGCAGCTAGCCAGCTAGATGAATATTCATTTAGCTTTCTGGTAGTACTTGTATTACCCGTAAAATTGAAGATATAGTAAAAAGGAATTCTCAATTCGGGTTGTTTCAACAACAACCCGAATTGACTTAAACAACTTGTCGGAGTGCTTCACTGGTAACCCAGTAAGCTGAGACCGCGAAAGTGGGATCCGTAGAACCTGATCAGGCTAATACCTGCGAAGGGAACAAGAAAATACAATGTGCACAATGTTAAACCGTGGTTTAGCGTTGTGAAGCGAAGTTGTTTTGCTGTTGATGATACAGACACACCCATTACGGTGCTGCTCGTCACTCAAGGTAAACTGTTCAAGTTTATCCCCAAGTCAACATCAACGGTGTAAAGGGCTGTAATCACCAGAACCTTTACCAACAATCTCGCTAAAGTAACGGGATTATCCCCTTCTACACTTACACTTTGTATTCTCCTTCACTCCTGACAAGCATTTTTAGAACCTAAATTTACAAGGTAAAATGCTATGTCGAACAGACGCGAACAGCGCCAACAAGCACAACAATTCATTAATGAACTTGCTGGCGAAGCTTACCCAAATTCAACACGCCACTACGAGTGTGGCAGCCGTGACGATATTCGTGTGGCCATGCGCCTTATTCACCAACACGACAGTTTAGTGGGTGGTACTGAAGACAATCCTATTTTAGAGCCAAATCCGCCAATTCCTGTTTACGACACTTCAGGCCCCTACGGCGACCCAAAAGAAAACATAGATGTGCACAAAGGCCTAGCTCCGCTTCGCCAAACGTGGATTGAAGAGCGTAGCGATGCCCTTGAATTAGAGGGCGTTTCATCAAGCTTTGCAAAAGAGCGTGAAAACGACATATTTACCGAAGATTTCCGCTTTATTCGCAGCCGCAAACCACTAAAAGCAAAAGCAGGTAAAAACGTAACCCAGCTTCACTACGCAAGACAGGGCATTATTACTCCAGAAATGGAATACATTGCCATTCGCGAAAACATGGGCCGCCAAGCCATTAAAGATGCCGAACTGACGCAGCAGCACAAAGGCGAACACTTTGGCGCGAATTTACCCGAGACCATCACGCCTGAATTTGTACGCCAGGAAGTGGCCGCAGGCCGCGCCATTATTCCATGCAACATCAATCACCCCGAGTTGGAACCAATGATTATAGGGCGTAACTTTCTAGTAAAGATTAACGCAAACATTGGTAATTCAGCAGTCACCTCGTCTATTGAAGAAGAGGTAGAGAAGCTGGTGTGGTCAACGCGCTGGGGCGCTGATACCATCATGGATCTATCTACCGGCAGAAACATTCACGAAACACGCGAATGGTTGCTGAGAAATAGCCCTGTTCCCCTGGGCACCGTCCCCATCTATCAAGCGCTAGAAAAAGTAAACGGTGTAGCCGAAGATTTAACGTGGGAGATGTTTAAAGACACCCTAATTGAGCAAGCCGAACAAGGCGTAGACTACTTCACGATTCACGCTGGCGTGCTGCTTGAATACGTACACCTTACCGCAAAGCGGGTTACTGGCATTGTATCGCGCGGCGGTTCGATAATGGCAAAGTGGTGCTTAAGCCACCACCAGCAAAGCTTTCTGTATGAGCACTTTCACGATATTTGCGAAATTTGCGCTAAGTACGATGTGGCGCTGTCGCTAGGTGATGGCCTGCGCCCTGGTAGCGTAGCTGACGCTAACGATAACGCGCAATTCTCTGAATTACGTACCCTTGGTGAGCTGACGAAAATCGCATGGGAGTACGATGTTCAGGTAATGATTGAAGGCCCGGGGCATGTGCCCATGCATATGATTAAAGCGAACATGGAAGAGCAGCTTAAGCACTGCCACGAAGCACCGTTTTATACCCTTGGCCCCCTCACCACCGATATCGCTCCTGGCTATGATCACTTCACTTCAGGTATTGGTGCTGCCATGATTGGTTGGTATGGCTGCGCAATGCTGTGCTATGTAACACCTAAAGAGCATTTGGGCCTACCTAACAAAGAAGACGTTAAACAGGGGTTGATCACCTACAAAATTGCAGCCCACGCTGCCGACTTGGCAAAAGGCCACCCAGGTGCACAAATTCGCGACAACGCCATGTCGAAAGCACGCTTTGAATTCAGGTGGGAAGATCAGTTCAATTTAGCTCTCGACCCGCATACCGCGCGCGCTTATCACGATGAAACTTTGCCGCAGGCGTCTGGCAAAGTTGCGCATTTCTGCTCTATGTGCGGCCCTAAATTTTGCAGCATGAAAATTTCTCAGGAAGTGCGCGATGTGGCTAAACAAGCAGAGCAGCAAGAGTTTGAGAAAGAAAAAGGCATGAAAGACATGGCCCAGGCATTCAATCAGTCTGGCGCGGAACTTTATCACACTGCAGATAGCAAGGTAGAGCTACCATGATGGCGAAAGCGTCCATAAGCCCTGCACCCAACAACCTCACCACTGCACTTCCTGTAGTGTGGTGTGTGGGAGGCGTTGACTGTAGCGGTGGTGCGGGCGTTACCCGCGACGCCATTACATTGGCCGATCTGAACATCCATGCTTGTGTGCTCACTACACAACTTACCGTGCAGTCCAACTCAATCATGCTTAGTAAGGAAAGCATGTGCGCGTCGGCATTAAATCAGCAGTGGCAGGTGCTGTTTGAAGATACCCCACCACGCGCTATTAAAATTGGCGCTATTGCTAATGATGAGCAAGCGCTGTTGTTGTGTGCACGTATTCAAAAAACATCTAACCCTCGCCCCTTCGTTGTATGGGACCCTGTACTGTCTACCTCGTCCGGTGGCGTGCTGAGTGAGTTAAGCGAAAGCGTAGTTGACGAACTGCTGAATACGGTAGATATCGTTACGCCAAATATCGATGAGCTTGCGTGGCTCACCCATTTGCCTGTTGTTGATGAAGCGAGCTTGCTAACTGCAATCAATCGGCTAAGGGGTAAAGGCGCAAAGAGCGTTTACGTTAAGGGCGGTCACGCCCACTGGCAAAAAAATGTAAGCGATATTTTTGTTTGTGCCTCTCACACTCTTCGTTTTAGCCAGCCGAAATACGCTAACGGCAACCTTCGCGGCACAGGCTGTATGTTAGCCAGCGCATTAGCGGCATTCATTGTGCACGACTACTGCATTGAAGACGCACTTACGCTTGCTAATGCTTACGTCAGCGAAGTTCGTGGCCATACACTACCAAAGCAATGCGCAGCGGCTAACGCAAACGCCATAAGTAACGAATTAACCGCCTACTTTGCACGAACCAACGGCTTTCCCGCAAAACCAGAGAGCTTTCCGCTGGTGACCTTTCATCAACGTGGCGCCACTGCCAATGAAAAAGAGCGGGATAAGGATACCCTTCTTGAAGCCTCGTCTTGTAAAGAAGGCCACTTTCCTGCACTTACTCATACTCATTTAGGCATCTACCCTGTAGTGGATAGTGTGCAATGGATAGCCCGCCTCTGGCCAACGGGCGTAAAAATAATGCAGCTACGGGTTAAACAAGGCTCCCAAGAAGACATTCGTCAGCAAATAAAAGAGGCAATAGAATTGGTGAAACACACCGACTGCCAATTATTCATTAATGACTATTGGGAGCTGGCCATAGAACTCGGAGCTTACGGTGTGCACTTGGGGCAAGAGGATATCGACACCGCAAACCTAAGCGCCATCCGTAGTGCGGGTTTACGGCTTGGAATATCAACGCACGGCTTCGCTGAAATTCAACGTGTTCGCGCTTTAAACCCGTCTTACATTGCCCTTGGTCATATCTTCCCCACCAATACCAAAGACATGCCTTCAAAGCCTCAAGGTGTAGCACGTTTAGAAAAGTATGTGCAGCTTTGCGATGGCATTCCCACCGTTGCTATTGGTGGCATTAACTTATCGCGCATAGGCGATGTAGCTAAAACCGGCGTTAACGGCATTGCTGTGGTAAGTGCAATCACTCAGGCAGCACACCCGCTAAAAGCCTACCAAGCATTGGTTGAGGAGGCTGGGTTTGCTTAGTCATTCAGCTACTCATTCACTTAGTCACTCAGTGGGCCAGCAGTTAGCGCATCAGGATATACGTCGCTACAGCAGACAACTTTTACTCGATTGCATTGATCACGACGGACAGCTTAATTTGGCGGGTGCACACGCTGTTATCGTTGGTTTAGGTGGATTAGGCAGCTTAACCGCCCGCTATTTAGCAGGCGCAGGCGTGGGCAACATTACACTTATAGATGGTGACACCGTCGACATCAGTAATTTGCAGCGCCAGATAAGCTACAACGAAATGCACCTAGGAGAGCTAAAAGCCAAGTCGCTTTACAATGAACTGCGTAAAGTGAACTCGCATTTAAACATACAGTTTAAAAGCTTATTTGCTGATAGTAACAACTTACCAACGTTAATTGCATCAGCCACCTGCGTGCTGGACTGCACCGACAACGTGACGGTACGAAGACAGATAAACCTAGCGTCGTTTCGCGCCTCTATTCCACTTTTTATTGCCGCAGCCAGTGGGCTTACCTGGCAAGCGCTGAACTTGCCTCAAAACTCAGCCACCTGCGGTTGCTATGAATGTTTAGTGAATAATGTTGCCGTACGCGAAGATTGCGTTAGCAAAGGTGTACTAGGCCCAGTAGTAGGCATGGCAGCGTGCCACCAAGCTACCCAAGCCTTGTTATTTCTGGCAAGAGGCTTCGATGCCGATATTAAATGGGGCCATTACGTAAACGCCCATGCAGGCCAAGGCACGCTGCAAAGTTTCAAGCTTCCCCCCTCTTCTTCTTGTGAGGTATGCCAATGACCCAAATTAACATCAACGTGAACAATCAATTAATGAGCGTGATTTCTCCTATATCACTTAGTGAATTAATTGCCCTTAAACAATTGAAAGACGAAGGCACTGCCGTTGCCAAAAATGCCGCCATTATCAGCAAGCAAGAATGGCCGACGACGTATTTAAGTAACAACGATACCGTGGATATCTTCACCCTAGTGGCAGGAGGCTAAAATGCTAACACTCGCAAATCACACCTTCCCTTCCCGCCTGTTAACTGGCACTGGCAAATTTAGTAACCCAGACACCATGAAAAACGCGGTACAGGCAGCCAAGAGCAGCATGGTGACCTTGGCAATGAAGCGTGTCGCCAGCCATAGTTCACAAGATGAAACGCTTTCGGCATTAAAAGCATTGGGCGTTACTCTTTTGCCGAATACGTCGGGAGCGAAGAACGCGAAAGAAGCCATATTCGCCGCCGAACTTGCATACGAAGCATTAGGTAGCCCTTGGGTGAAGCTGGAAATTCATCCAGACCAACGCTACTTGTTGCCCGACCCCATCGAAACCCTGCTTGCCGCAGAAGCACTGGTTAAAAAAGGGTTTCACGTTTTGCCCTACTGCGGAGCAGACCCCGTTTTATGTAAACGCTTAGAAGAGGTAGGCTGCGCTGCCGTTATGCCATTGGGCGCGCCAATTGGGAGCAATCAGGGATTACAAACCAAACCCTTTTTGCAAATTATTGTTGAGCAAGCGTCGATACCCGTCATTGTAGATGCAGGCATTGGTAAGCCAAGCGAAGCTATGGCGGCCATGGAGCTGGGAGTAGATGCGGTACTGGTAAATACGGCTATCGCCACGGCTAAGGACCCAGTTGCTATGGCAGCAGCTTTCGCAAGCGCCGTAGAAACGGGGCGAAATGCCTTTGAAGCTGGACTTGGTGCTACCAGCAGTATTGCCCAAGCCTCTAGCCCGCTTACCGCCTTTTTGGAGCCGGCGGTATGAAGGTAGCGCAGGCATTAATGCAGCAAGACTTGTCGCATGTGGCTATGTCGATAAACAGCAAAACAGCGGGCGACGTAGAACGAGCGTTAGGTAAAGATACACTTTCTTTAGACGACTTCATGGCGCTGATCTCTCCCGCTGGCGCTAAGTACTTAGAAGCCATGGCCTATCGCGCTAAAACAATTACTCGCCATCGCTTTGGCAATACCATGCAACTGTTTGTACCTTTGTATTTATCAAACTTGTGTGCCAACGAGTGTACCTATTGTGGCTTTACCATGAGCAACAAAATAAAGCGCAAAACCCTGTCTATAAGCGAAGTATTGACCGAAATTGAAGCCATTAAAGATTTAGGTTTTTCACAGGTGTTACTGGTTACTGGCGAACATGAAACCAAAGTGGGGATGGAATATTTTGAGCAAACACTAAGCGCCATTCGCGAAAAGGTGAGCTACCTTATGATGGAGGTACAGCCTTTAAAGCGCGAGCAATATGAAACCTTGAAGTACCTGGGCTTAGACGCAGTGTTAGTGTATCAAGAAACCTACTCACCGCAGCATTACGCTAATTACCATACTCGAGGTAAAAAACAGGACTTCTTATGGCGCTTAGAAGCCTCCGATCGCATAGGGAAAGCCGGCATTGATAAAATAGGCATTGGCGCACTACTGGGTTTAGGCGACTGGCGGGTTGATAGCGCCATGACCGCCCTTCACGGCAAGTTAATACAGCAACACTACTGGCAAAGCCGTGTATCTATTGCTTTTCCGCGCCTTCGTAGCTGTGAAGGTAACAGCACTGGCGGCAACGCCCTCACCAACAGTAAACTCCCTAACGAGCGAGATCTGCTGCAGCTAATATGCGCCCACCGCATTTTTAACCCACAAGCAGAACTCTCGCTGTCTACCCGAGAGTCGGCAGTATTTCGGGATGGCGTAATGCCACTTGGCATAACGTCTATGAGTGCAGCGTCGCAAACACAGCCTGGCGGTTACAGCGCCCCATCGAAGGCACTAAATCAATTCGATATTGACGACAACCGATCTGTATCAGACGTCGTGAGCGCACTTTCAATGAAAGGACTGGAACCCGTATGGAAAGACTGGATGCCGTTTACAGAACGTGTTTAAGCGCAAGAATACCTGTATTTTTCGTTTGAAAACTCGCGCTAAAAGAGCGTACTTTTAATGGATTAATCGATTAGTTTTTGTAAGGGAAAATAAGAGAAAATTTGTTTTGCTTTCGTGCAAAACCCTCCGTACAATCCGCCCAAATTTTAGCCAGACACTTTACCTATGCGTCTGGCTTTTTTGTCTCATTTATCTCATATTAGATTTATCAAAACTAAAGGGCAGTGCGTTGGATACCGTTGAATTTATTCAAATTCGTAGATTTATAGTGAAGCTAGGCAAAATGCTGCACAAGTACGGTACCCCTGCGTTCCGACTAGAAGCTTACCTAGGTGAAGTCGCTAAGTATTTAGGCGTACACGCTTCATTTATTTCAACGCCAACTTCACTGACTTTTGTTATCTGGAGTGACCGTCACGAAGACGAATATAACCACGCTGCGCGTTTGCTTCCAGGCGAGCTAGACATGAACGCGTTGTCGCTCACCGATGAACTAGCCAGCGAACTGCTGTCGGGCAAATTAACCTTAAGTGAAGCTGACAAGCGCTTAAATGAAATAGATGCCATGGGCAGCCCTTATGGTAAATGGGTGACAGGCGTTGCCTTTGCTATGGCCACCGGCGCGTTTGCTATGCTAATGGGTGCAAGCTGGAGTGAAATTGGCTGGTCGGGTGCCTTGGGTATTGTGGCTTATCTTTGGACCTTATGGGCACAGCAGTCTAAACGTGTAAACTTGATGCTAGAGCCTGTCACCGCGTTCGTTGGCGGCATTCTTGCCTGTGCTATTGGTCAATACGTTGACCCTGGCATTAACATTCCGCTGGTTGTGCTTTCATCGGTCATTGTATTTGTACCCGGACTAGCGCTGACAATGGGCCTTGCCGAGCTTTCATCTCGCAACATGGTGTCGGGCACGGCTCGTACTATGGACGCCATCATGCAGCTGTTTAAGCTGTATTTCGGTGCTTTTTTGGGTGTGTCAGTGGGCTTTAGTGCATTTGGTGAAAACGTGTATACCCCTGCAGAATCGCTGCCTTACTGGGCTACTTGGCTAGCGGTATTCTTGCTGTGTATTGCCCTAGTTGCAATATTCAGAACGCGTATTAAACACATTCCATGGGCATTGGCAGCAGCATTTATTGCCTACAGTGCTACCGCATGGAGCTCTGATTACATGAGCCCTGGGCTGGGCGCGTTCGTGGGTGCGTTTGCATTAGGCATTTTTGCGAATGCGTTCACCCGCATTGCTAACCAACCCGCGACCATTGTGGCTATGCACGGACTTATAGTTCTGGTGCCGGGGTCTAAGACCTATATTGGCTTGAACTCGTTTATGACGGGCCAAGACTTTGTGAAGGCAGACCATTTGGGACAAGAAGTATTTCTTATCTTTATGTCGCTAGTGGCGGGATTAATCTTTGCTAACGTGGTGGTGCCCACTAAAAAGGCGCTATAACGGAATGACTGCAACCTTTTGGGGCTTTCGCTAACACACTGTTGTTGTAGTTAGGCTGCGCAAAAAATCACTAGCGCAGCCTAACAAGCAGGCAAGACACGCTATTTAAGTAACTTGATCAACGCTCGCCCTAAACGGGCGTTGAGCGCGCCCGCAGCAATCGCTTCAGCAGAATTTTCCATAAACTTCGCCGACAAGCTGCCGCCAATTTGATTGGCAACTTCGTCGGTAGCTAAGTCAAACACGCCTTGCGCCGCAATGTTTTGCGCCAACACTTTAAGCAACTTCCAGTTGCCTGCTGTACTTGGCCTTAGTCCATACACGCGGGCCATTCGACGAATGGTACGAAAGCTAATCCATACCACAGCAAAAGTTTGAATAAGATTATTGGGGCTTATAAAAGCAAGGCTTCCGGCGGTCACCGACTCTTTATTCAGCACCTTGTGCGCCTTTTCCTGAACAGGTTTTAGTACCGTGTCTTTGTACAGACCTAATCGTTCTGGGCCTGACATATCGTCTTGAAGCTGCTGCTTATAACGGTCGAAACAATGCGCTGCGTAAGACTCCCGCGAAAAGCGTTTGCCGTGTTGGCTTAACACGCGATCTATTTTCTGCGGCGACGCTTCTGTTCCCGCTGATGGATTTTGTTTCGCTGAAGGCTCCTTTTGCGCTGAAGGCTCTGTCCCATTACTAGCCAGCAAATCTCGGATAACGCTTGCATCTTCCATCGCCGTATTTACTTGCTTGTAACCTCGCCACTCTTTAAAGCTCAAAAAGCTAAAGCAGCTTACAAAACCAACCAATAATGTGCCCAGTACGCCCGTACCGATGGGGTGCTCGGAAATGTTTGCCGCAAGGGTGGTATAAGCTTCAAAAACGAAAAAGCCAATTAATGAAACAACGCCAAACCCTAATGTTGCCGCACCTAACGACAGGCCACCTTTTTTAGTATCCACTTCCCATACATCCTCGGTAACTTGTTGCGGAAGTTTGGTTTCAGGCTGCGCTATGTCTAAGGTTTGTGTTTTAACTTTGGTTTTGTACTGCGGTTTTGTTACCGCATCCCTTTCATGGTCATTATTAGGTTTACCATATCCAGTCACCGCATTATGCTGCTCTTTCTCACCGGCATCGCCGTAAATTGCATCGCGTCTAAGCGTAGACTGGCTTGTTTGTTCTGGGCTTTCGTCAAATGTATAAGGTTTATCGCTCATTCTTACTCTCCTTTGCCCAGTAAAAACTGAAGCAATCTATCTACGCCCTTACCCGCTAAAATACGCGCCTTAAAATCGCTAGGCACACTCACATCAGGTACTGGAAAGTGGCTACCCTCTTCCATCTCTTTCAGAGTGCTGGGAATAGGTTCGAACGTAGATTCTACATAGCGGCCATCAGTGTCTTTGTAACGAATAGCATCGTCGTTACTACCTTCGTCGGTTACTTGCATGCTAGACACTAAAAAATGCTCGAATTGTATGGGTTTACCGTCAAACCGTGCTCTCGCCCCTTCGGTAATTTGGGTAAGTAAATTAAGTAAGTTAGCGCGCTGACTTACAGGCACAAGATCAGACTTAGTGGCAACAAACGCCACTCTGCCTATTTGTTCTTTTTTCAGCACATTGCGTGAAAACCACGTGCTTTGCCCGTACACAAAGGTGTCGGCCAAATGACTCAGAGTTTCTTTTAACTGATACAAATGCTGTCTGCTGTGGTTAAGCCCTTCAAACAAATCGACAAGAATTATTTGCTTGTCGGTTTCTTTGAAAATGGACTGCTTTAGCGGCGTTAACCACCCACTTTGGAATTTAGCAAAGTGCTTGTCGAATATTTTAAACCAAGGATGTGATACATCGCTGGTGATGCTAGACGGAAGCGGCGTAAAGCCAAAGGCCTGCCAATCGAAGTCGCTCGATTCCAATAAAAAACTGCCCGGTTGAAGAAGAGATATGCCGTTGGCCTTCGCGTCTACTAAATAATCGCGATAGGCATTAACCAGCAGCTGAATACGTTGTTCGGTTGGCTCTTGCTCAAAATCAAACTGATTAACAAACGCTTTCCACTGGTTGGCAAAATACTGCTGCGGCCCACTGCTAAGCTGAGCCCACGCAGAGTCTGACCAATGTGCATAGGTTTTACTTAGCATGGGAATGTCGGTCACCCATTCTCCAGGGTAATCAATAAACTCAAACACCACATCGCTATGAGGCAGTACATGACGCTTCAATGAGGCGGTTTCTTTTAAACGCACCACCAGCTTAAAACCGAATGCTTCTTCGGTGGCCTTAGGCCATTGGCCGTTTTCAAGATCAGCAATGTTCTGTATATGCGGGAACGGTTTGTAGCCTTCAATGGGCTCTATGCGCATATCAAGCACTTGGGATGGCGGCAAATAACGTAGCAAAGGCAAACACGCATAGCCCTCTTCACTACGGCTTTTCAGCATAGTGATAAGGCTGGTGAACAGCATAGATTTACCGCTTCGACTTAGCCCGGTAATGGTGAATCTGTGAGTTTCTTTGTTAAACACACTGCTAAGTTTGTCGCCAGTTAGCGACGCCATTGCCCGAGTCTTGTCAAAAAGCGTAGCGATATTTTTTTGCATTATTTTGTTTGTATTCTGCCTTTGCAGTTCCTATTCCCTTAAACCTAAACCTTTAAAAATAATACCCAGAGAGTGCGGCCTATACATTATTGCCCTCTCGTTATTATAGATATGCCTATAGGATTAATGTGGTTATTAAGAGGGAAAAGCAAGGGCAGTGCCAGCTAAACACGCCGCTTCGTAAATAAGTAACGCTAACGACGGCTAATAAACTAATGCTCGCGAGTCTTATTGAATAGCTTTTTCTTTATGCGATTTTTACTGGAATGCCAGTGATTCTTAGGTTTGCGCGGCGCGTTCTCAATAACGTGTTCAAAATCGATATCCGACTTTTTGGTGGGCGGAACGTGAGCACAAAAGAATGTATCAATATGTGACTGGGCCAGCTTCTTTAAGCTTTCGCGGTATTGGTTTGGGTGACATAACGGATATGGCGGTACTAGTTCACCTTTCACCTGTACCAATACATCGGCAATGTAAGCCTGCTGCGTGGGAATGTGCTTTAGCGTTAAATCGTGGTCGGTATGGCCCGGCGTGTACATAACCTGCCAGTCAGGAAAACCGGGCAGTAACTGATTGTCGGCAAGCGTCATATCTGGCGCTAGTATTGGGTTGTACCAAATAGGCATTCTTGGCTTGCCAATACGATTGGCCACCCACCAGGTTAGCAACAAATCTATGCCGTGAGCAGTACGCCCAGCAAACCCAGCATACCAATTAATCGCTTTGGGATGAGATGCCACCTGCGCACCAGTACGTTCACGTAGTTTAATGGCGCCTCCGGCGTGATCTGGGTGCATATGTGTAACCACAATCAGCTTTAAGTCACTTAACGGACGACCTAAGGTTTGCGTAATGTA
The DNA here is from genome assembly GCF_014349115.1 of Alteromonas sp. BZK5. Lineage (NCBI taxonomy): Bacteria > Pseudomonadati > Pseudomonadota > Gammaproteobacteria > Alteromonadales > Alteromonadaceae > Alteromonas > Alteromonas sp. BZK5. The sequence goes on from NZ_JACSOE010000006.1 coordinate 44,809, forward strand.
TCGACACACGTTGTCTACATCGGCGCGGCTACAGCCATCAAGCAATAGCAGCCCGTTACTGTCTTCAACAAGATAGATATGCTGTATGTAGCCTGCTAATGTGTGAATTTTCATTACTGCTTCCTTTTCACCCGAGCTCGCGCCAACCGTGCTATCTGACATACCTCATGTACGCTAGCACTAAACCCCGCCAATCGCTGGCAAAGTGTGAGCTGCGTGATAATGCCTATAGCGCTGAATCCTATCAGAACCTATCTGGTAAGACCAGATTCAGCGAACAAGTGTAGCATTAAATTGCGTAACCACATTAGCCCGGGCTCGCCTTCCTGCTGGCTATGCCAGTAAAGGTGTGTTTCCAACGCGGGAAGCTGATACGGCAGTTTGGTGCTAATCAGGTTATCATCGCTTACCGCATCAGCCACAGAGCCTGGCAAAGTTAACAAAGCGTTAGTGCTAGCCACCACATCTGCCGCGGCGCGATAGTTTTGGCAACGCCATAATGAAGGACGGCTTATACCTAGTTGCTGCAGCGCAATTTCTTCTACCGACGCCCCTTTTGCCCGGTTCGACACCGTTATATGGCGTGCCGCCACATACTTCTTCTTATCTATATTTTGTGCCAACGGGTTTTGCTTATTCATAAGCACCTTGTAGGTGTCGCGGCGCAATAGTGAGTGAGAGATGGGCGCAGCGACGGCGCGACCAATATCAATAACAAGGTGTAGATTTCGATTTGTTAAGTCTGCCAGCATTGTATCTCGATGTAAGCGAGTGCTTACTATTTCGACATTAGGTGCTTGTTTTTCAAGGGTTGAAAGCAGGACAGGTAAAACGCCTAATTCAAGAGACTCTTGCATGGCAATAACAAAGCGCTGATGGCTGTGTAACGGGTCGAAGTCGGCAAACTCCCCCAATGCTTTTCGGATATCGCTTAGGGCTTTAAGAATAGCGGGCGCTAACCGTTCGCAGGCCGCAGTAGGCAACATGCTTTGTTTTTCTTTAACAAAAAGTGGATCGCCCAAAATATCCCTAAACCTGCGCATGGCATGGCTAACCGCCGATGGCGTAATGTGGAGCGCTTCAGCTACGCGGGTCATATTCCTATGCTGCCAAAGCGCTTCAAAAACCTTTAGCAGGTTTAGATCCAACTTCTCGAATTGTCTGTTTTCGAACATTGCCACCACCATGAATGAGATTCACACCATTTAAGGATTATATTTCATTTCATTCACTTAACAACTTTCTCTACTATGCGTTTAACGAACAGTTATCGCACGCTTTAGAGACAGTCCCTACATTTTAACTTGCGGCGACCCAAGTGCGAGATGCAAAGCAAATACTCTCTATATTTAATTAGTACAATTTCAACGAATGTAAAAAGGTGCCCTATGGATTTTTCACATAACGACAAAACCAAAGCCTTACTAGAGAAGCTCGATAATTTTATAGCCGAGCATTTAGCGCCAATTGAAGATGAAGTTTACGACTTTCACCATAAAGAAAATAATCACGGTGACTGGAAAAGCTGGAAGCTGCACCCTGGTACTGAAGCGCTTAAAGCTAAAGCGCGTGAAGCTGGGCTAGCCAACCTATTTTTGCCCGATGCTGAATTAGGTCAGGGCCTAACCACGCTTGAATATGCACCTATGGCAGAGCGCATGGGAAAATACCTCTTTGCACCAGAGATTTTTAACTGTAATGCGCCTGATACCGGCAATATGGAAGTGCTGTATCACTTCGGTAGCGACGCTCAAAAAGAGAAATGGCTTAAACCATTGCTAGCAGGTGAAATACGCTCGGTGTTTGGTATGACAGAGCCTGATGTTGCTTCGTCTGACGCCACCAATATGGCCGCCACCATTATTGAAGATGGCGATGACGTAGTCATTAATGGTAAAAAGTGGTGGTCGACAGGGTTAGGCCATCCTAACGCTGCTATAACCATATTCATGGGCTTATCTAACCCCGATAACGACAAGCACAGTCGCCACAGTATGGTCGTAGTGCCGCTTGATACACCAGGGATCACCATTAAGCGCATGCTAGATGCCTACGGCGATTACGATGCGCCTTACGGCCACGGGGAGATGCATTTCGATAATGTGCGCGTGAGCAAAGACAACCTAATTATGGGTTTAGGCAAAGGCTTTGCTATTGCACAAGGGCGCTTGGGCCCGGGCCGTATTCACCACTGCATGCGCGCTATCGGCATGGCAGAAAAAGCGCTAGAGCTTGCTCTTAAACGCGGTCACGAACGGGTTGCGTTTGGTAAACCAATCATACGCTTAGGTGGCAACTTAGAACGCGTAGCCGATGCACGCATGGCTATTGAGCAAGCGCGTTTACTCACGCTCCACGCCGCTTGGAAAATTGACAACTTAGGCGTAAAGCACGCTATGACCGAAATATCAGCCATTAAAGTGGTGGTGCCGAATATGCTACAAAGCGTGGTGGATATGGCACTACAAATTCACGGCGGTGCGGGTATGTGTAGCGACTTCCCACTGGCGCGATTTGCCGCTGGTGCAAGAGCCCTTCGCTTAGCTGATGGCCCTGACGAAGTGCATAAAGGCATGGTGTCACGACTAGAGCTTAAGAAGTATCAGTAGTTATAATTGATACAAAAAATGCGGCTTCATTAAGCCGCATTTTTTATAGGTTAAGCAGCTGCACCAAACAGCGCTAGTTGCCTTCTTCCCGCTGCTTTATTTTACGGTGAATAGCATCAAGCTTTTTGAAGCTTTCCCATAACTCTGGGTGTGTTGCGATTAATGCTGCAACATGGTCGTGATTTTCTTCACGAGTATTTTTGGTAAGAAATTTAATGTCGTCATCATGAGGTAATAGACCAAAGTTGATGTACGTATTATCGCTAGTCGACGTGTTGCTGGCTTTTTGTATCATCATGGACCTGTAAGACTTCAAATACCTAGGCTCGCAATGCTTACGCACAATTTGGCTACCGGTGGGCTTACTGCGATGACATATCATGTCAAATTTAGCAACGTTGTTAATTTCGTTGTAGAGCTCCAAAAAAGCAAAGCGTTCTTTCTCAAAAGCTGTTACGAGTTGAGGCGTTGTTTTCTGCCCCACAACATCGATTCGCTCTACTTTCTGCTTATCTAACTGGGCCATTGCGTGGCCACTGGTTAGTGAAAAAAGCGCTAAAGCAGCGCTTAGTGCCAAATGTTTTTTAAGAATACGGTTCATTTTAATTCCTGTGATTTTCATGAATTAATCTTCGTAAACTTCTTCTTTACGCTGCTCAATGCGCTGGTGAATAGCGTCTAGTTTAGTAAAGCTATCAAATAGTTCTGGATGGGTGGCAATCAACGCTGCAACATGCTCGAAAGCATCTTCTCTCGTGTCGTTAGTAAGAAAGCGAATATGGTCATCGCTGGGTAAGCGGTTAAAATCAATTCCCGGGCCAGTAGACGAGACTTGCATCATCATTGAACGAAAGTCTTTCACATAACGCGGTTCGCAACTTTTACGGGCAATTTGGCTTCCAATTGGCTTGTGGTATTTACAGATTACGTCGAACTTTGCGACCTCATTAATGCTGTTATACAACTCTAGGAACTCGAAACGCTGCTTGTCGAATGCACGCTTCAGTTGGGGAGAAGTTTTCTCACCTACTACGTCGATTGTTTCGTAGCTTTGTTTATCGGTCTGTGCGGCGAGGTGGCCGCCAAGAAAAACACCTAACGTTAGTACTGACAACTTAACGGCATTTGGGAACACTTTGTTTAAGTGTTTATTCATTTGAAACTCCATCTTCTGAACGTTTTAAAACAATAGCAACTGGTCTAATTTTAATCAATTAATAAAAATTTAAATTAAGAGCCTAAGCAAACTGTTCCATTAGTGATGAATCACAAACAAAAAATGCGGCCTAAGCCGCATTTTAATTATTCATGTTTTGGTTCATATTAGAACGTATATGATGCACTCAACTGAGCGTTGATCCCCGCACCGTAGTAACCAACCGTATGTAGGCTGTTAATGTACTTCTTGTCGAAGATATTGTTGATGTTCATGCGAACGGTGAAATCTTCGGTAAATGCATGTGAAGCATAAACGTTGCCTAAGAAGTAAGCGCCCTGCCTAACATTGTAGTCTACGTTGCTAATTTCAGACTGCCATCTACCACCAAAACCTACTTCAATTTCTGGCGCTTGCGGTACGGTGTAACCTAGTTGGAACGTCACTACATCACGTGGTGCCCATAGGTTAGCGTCGTTACCTTGCTCGTCTTCTACATCAATGTTGGTGTAAGACGCGTTAATGCGCAGATCATCAGTTAACTGGCCCGCTAGCTCAATTTCAAAACCGTCAGACTCTACCGATACGCCTTTGTAGTAGTACTGAAGAGTTTCAGGGTTAGTACCTGCATATGCTGCCAAGTTATCTTGTTCAGCGGTGAAGTAAGCGAAAGTTGTTAGTAGTCTGTCGTCGAACCACTGTGCCTTGAAGCCCGCTTCAAAGTTTTTACCCTTAGTTGGGTCAAGGTATTGGCCGTTTACGTCATACTGTTCTTGTGGCTGGTATACGTCAGAGTAGCTCACATACGCATTAACATCTTCTGTTACCGCGTAAGTCGCACCAACATAAGGGCTGGCTTCGCTTTCTGAGTTATCGATAACCGCGCCCGCGTTTTGGCCAGTACGCTCGAAGTCGATCGCGTTAAAACCAGCGATGATGTGCATTGCGTCTGTTACGCTGAATCGAGCAGAGCCGAAGTAACGCGTTAGTGTTTGCTCAATATTTGAGTACTCAGACACACCTAACCACTCAGGCTCAGCAATCGCATCTAAGCCGTACGGGAATGCTGGTGTTGGGCCGTATGCAGGAGTAGTAGCGTAGTCAAACGCATGAACAAAAGACACGTCGTCGCTAGTAGCGTGACTTACACCAAAGTTAACTTCATGGCTGCGACCAAACAGCTCGAAATCACCGAATACACGGCCTTCTAACAGGTGAGAGTCAATTTCAGAATCGTAACGACCTGGCCAGCCAACTAAGCCTAGGCCAGTCTCTTTATCAATGGCACCGTAAGCATAAAACAGCTTACTTTCATCTTCGTAACCACGGAAGTTATAGCTAAGTAGCAATTGCCAATCGTTGTCGAACTCATAGTCTAGTTCAACAAAGGCGTTAGTGGTTTCAGTATCCCACTTGGTCCATTCTTGCGTAGTGGTGTCATTAATATCCCACTCAGCTTGCGTACCGTCGGTATAGTTGAATACTAGCCCGCCCCACGTGTTGCCGTCGGTATTGGCATCTTGGTATGACAAACCGAAGGTTATCGTTGCGTTATCCGTTAGCTGACCGTCAATAACGCCGTATACAAAGCCGCGATCGTTTTCTAAACCATCTAGGTGAGACTCTTTATCTTCAAAGCTACCTACTACACGCGCCGCCCAGCTGCCGTCTTCTGTAAGCAGCATAGAGTAATCGCCTTGAACGCGCTTGAAGTTGTAAGAGCCAATGCTTGCACCCACTTCGCCGCCTTCTTCGTTAGTAGGACGCTTGCGCACATAGTTGATGGTGCCTGACGCGTTACCTACACCAGTAAGCAGGCCGTTCGCACCACGAATAACTTCAATTTCTTCGTAACCGTAAGCTTCAACCGAACCGGTAACAATACCCCAGTCGTTAGGCAGGCCTACACCATCAATTTGGGTGTTTTTAATTTCAAAACCACGTGCGGTGTAGTTAGTACGGTTAGTTTCCCACTCTTCTACGTTAATACCTGGTGCTAGCTTTAGTGCGTCATTAATGTTGAACGCACCGAACGACTGCATAAGGTCTTCAGAAAGAATACTGATAGACTGAGGCGTTTCACTGATTTCCATGGTTAAGCCAGTTGCACCGCGGCTAACACGGTTTTGGCGAACACCTACAATACGAATTTTTTCTACGTCTGCTTCTTTTACTTCTACTGTATCGCTTTGAGTTGTTTGCGCATTTACCGACAAAGCAAACGCGATAGGCGTTAGTGCAAATAAACTGCTTAGTTTCATGGTTTTCTCTGTTATTGGTTTTGAAGGGTTAGGATGTTTTCGGCGTGGGAGTATAAGATAAATTAAAGCTAATTTAAATGATAATTATTGCTATTTAGGTTTCTAAAAAGAGATTTTACAAAATGGTAAAGGTAGCTGCGTTTGTGGGAATGCGATAATCTGTACCTCAGATCAGGGAGGCATCGACATTTTGACTAGCAGTACAAAAAACACCATTAAGCATTACAGTGAAAAAGCGCAGCATTACTTCGACTTATACAATTCGGTTGATGCAGAAAGTGTGCACACTGACTGGAAAGCATCTTTACAGCAAGCTGAAGTAGGCTTTGCGTTAGACGTAGGCGCTGGCAGTGGCCGCGATGCAAATTGGTTAGCCGAAAAAGGATGGAAAGTAATAGCTGTAGAGCCTGCAAATGAGCTAAGAAACCTAGCACAAGCCAATTCACATAACAGTGTTACATGGTGTAACGCCAGCTTACCTGCGCTTACCACCCTACCCCAAGCGCCAAAAACATACGACCTAATACTGCTTTCTGCTGTTTGGATGCATTTACCAGAATCTGAAAGGCCACTCGCGTTAAACCGTTTAGCTGATTTACTTTCAGAAAATGGAATCATGTATATAAGTCTACGATTCGGCCCAAATGATGAAGCACGGCCCATGCACCCTGTAAGCTATGAGGAAGTGGCTACCTTGGCGAAAGATAATGGACTATCTGCACGCAATTTAAACCCTGTTCCAAGCCAAGATGGCTTGCAGCGTGATGATGTAAAGTGGGTTACGGTTGAAGTGGTGAGGGGATAATGACTGCTTCAAATTATCTGGTTACCGGTAGAAACAAGCAATACCTTCTACATGAAATTCGCGACGCCCTAAAAAATGCGACAAGTATAGAAATCGCAGTTTCGTTTATTCGTATGTCGGGCCTAAGCCTTATCATTCAAGACATTGAAGATGCGATGAATTCGGAAGAGCGCAATGTGAAGTTGTCATTGCTGACTTCAGACTATATGAACATAACTGAACCACAAGCCTTGAAGCGTTTAATGTTGCTTAAGGAACGAGGTGCTGAAATTCAAATCTTTGAAAGTAAGCAAGCCACCAGCTTTCATTTAAAGTCATATATTTTTGTCAAAAATAGTGGCGAAACATTAACTTCAGCTAGAGCGTTCGTTGGCTCTAGTAACATCAGTAAAACTGCCCTTACCGACGGTATAGAGTGGAACTATCGAATTGATTACCCGAATGATAACGATAAAGAAGCCATGGCCCGAATTGAAGAAATTCGAGAGCAGTATCGCTACCTTTTCACATTGCCCCAAGTTAAGCCATTAACTTACGACTTAATAGCTGATTACGAAATTAGGTACAACACAGCAAGGGTTGTTACACCAATTCAATCTGCTGCATCACTGCCGGATGAAAAAGAGCATGAAATTCCGGAGCCAAGAGAACACCAAGTAACAGCACTAGCAGCACTGAAGCAGGCCCGTGAAGATGGTGTTCAAAAAGGTTTAGTAGTACTAGCAACAGGTATGGGTAAAACCTACCTAGCGGCCTTTGATGCGGCGCAGATAAATGCTAAAAAAGTACTTTTTGTGGCACATCGCGAAGAGATCTTACTTCAAGCAGAGGCTAGCTTTCTTAAGATACACCCAAGCAAAAAGGTAGGTCGATACAGCGGAAGGCAAAAGGATGAGGAATATGACTTTTTGTTTGCCTCTATCCAAACCATCGGACAGTCGTCTCATCTAGCTAAGTTTCCTGTTACTGCTTTTGATTATATCGTTGTGGATGAGTTTCATCATGCCGCTGCGGGTGGTTATCAACGGTTACTAGAGCATTTCACGCCGTCATTTTTGCTAGGCTTAACCGCTACGCCGAACAGAACTGATGGGAGCGATATTCTCAAGCTATGCGACAACAACCTTATTTACCAACAAGACTTGTTTGATGGCATAAAAGCAGAGGCATTGTGCCCTTTTACTTACTTCGGAATATTCGATAAGGAAGTAGATTACGAGCACCTACCTTGGCGCAATGGTAAATTCGACCCTGAAAAGCTTTCGAATAAACTAGCAACAAGAGGCCGTGCAAAGCATGTGCTTTCTGAGTGGAAAGTAAAATCGCAAGATGTTTCACTGGCGTTTTGCGTCTCTCGCAAACACGCCGATTACATGGCAGATTACTTCAATCAACAAGATGTAGCAGCAGCGAGTGTTCATTCGGATTCTGCACTTACGCGCAGCGAAGCCCTAGAAAAGCTTAACAACGGCGAAATTAAAATACTGTTTTCGGTAGACCTATTTAACGAAGGCGTTGATTTACCAAAGATAGATACCGTATTAATGCTTAGGCCTACTGAATCAAAAATTCTCTTCCTACAGCAAATGGGGCGTGGCCTTCGTAAAAGCGAAGGAAAAGATAGGCTAATTATTTTAGATTTTGTGGGTAACCATCATAGCTTTTTAAACCGCCCAGAAATGTTATTAGCCAGCATAATAGATGGCCCGCAAAACCGCAGGAAAACAGTCGATCTTGCCAAAAATGCAAATAAACTACTTCCAGACGGATGTTACGTTAACTTCGATTTAGAGTTTATTGATTTCCTTACAAGCCTTTCTGAAGACGAGCTTGATATCCAATACGACAAGTTAAAAGAAACGCTAGGCAGAAGACCCGCCTACACCGAGTTCTATCATGCGGGCGCGAGTTTAGAAAAACTAAGACGAAATCGAGGATCATGGTGGGAGTTTGTTGATAGCAAGGGCGACCTTGAAGCTGACGAACTGGAAGTGCTTGAAGGGCACCTACAGTGGTTTAAAGATCTAGCTGTTACTCGAACTTCGAAGTGCTACAAGTTGGTGTTACTTGCCACGCTGATTGAGCATAAGGCATTTCAGTCTCAAGTGAGCGTTGATGATTTAGCAGAGTGGGCCCGACAGTGGTTTTTAGACAACCCAGAATGGATTTCTGATTTGCCAGAAAGCAAACAACAATTAGCCTCGTTAAGTAAATTAGAGTGGCGATCACATTGGCGTAGTAATCCAATTAAATTTTGGTGTACTGAAGAGCCAGAATCGAAGGTTGCTTGGTTTGACATTAGTAATCAGCGATTCCATTTCAAGCAAAGTATTTCAGCAATTCAACATGATTTGTTTTTATCAATGACCGTTGAGATTAATAAACAGCGCCTTGCTAGTTACAAGCACAAAAGGTTATCTATAACTACTCCTTCTACAAGTAATGTAGTCCAGTTTCCCGAGAGAGTACAACTACCATTTTTCCCAAATATTAAAATAGCTTGCGGCCATTTCAAAACGGGTAATGCCGAGGTATCTGAGCTTGTAAATGCACCCTACGGCTATGGGAATATAGATAACTCTCGCCACTTCATTGCTCGCGCATCTGGAAACTCGATGAACGGTGGCAAGAACCCTATTTACGATGGTGACTATTTGCTATTGGAACAAATCACGCCAAATAACGCTGGCAGTATTAGTAATACAACAGTAGCTATCGAAAGGCAGGATGAAACTGGCGACAATCAATACTTGCTGCGGAAAGTCCTTAAGAATCCAGATGGCTCTTATACTTTGAGAGCTGCTAATCCAGATTATGATGACATGATAGCAAGTGAAGAAATGGTGACTTTCGCCCGCCTAAAAGGAAAAGTCGACCCATTAGAACTTTTTATAGGGCAAGAGCTAATGCGCGAAGAGATCCCGCCGCTTTTCAACGAAGAGTTTAATCCTGGTAATTGGCAATCGGGACATGTGGTGCTCAAGGAGAAGAATGTTCAGATTTTGTTAGTTACTCTAAACAAACAAGGGAAAGGCAGCGAACATCAGTACCATGATTATTTTATTGACGATAAACATTTTCATTGGCAATCGCAAAATAACACTTTCCCAGGAAACAAGCGTGGAAGAGAAATAGTTGAGCACCAGAAATTAGGTAGCCGCGTTTACCTTTTCGTTCGAGAGAGCAAATTGAGAGGGAAAACAGCCTCACCTTTTATGTTCTATGGCGAGGTGAAATATATAAGTCATGAGAGTGAAAAACCGATGAATGTGACTTGGGAGTTATTGAGTTGAATTGTGAATAATCTAGGTAAATGCAAAGGTTCGCGGACTCATCATTTCAACTTAAAATTTTAAAGTACTTTGAAACAAGGACTGTACATGGAAATACTTTTCGTAATGGCGATATCTCTTTTCCCCTTCGCGTTAGTGATACTTTTCGCCGCTTGCTACAACAAGATTACAGATAAAAAATCACGTATACCTTTTGACTATGCACGTACGGCACGAATCCCTGCCTTTACATTGTTGCAGCAGCATAGAGACTCTTCGCTAGACATGTTGGTATATACACTACTCTCAACCTTATATTTCCAACTGCCTTTTTCATTACCAACAATTGCTGAGCTGCTAGGTTTCGTGGACGTATCGAAGAACTGGTTGATATACGGCATTATCTTTTTTGCAGCCGCTATTTATTCGCTGTCCAAAGCATTAAGAGCCTTCAGTAAAATTAGAATCGCCAGATTAGGAATAGAAGCCGAGTGGGCAGTTTCATTCGCTTTGTCGAAAATATCAGACAATAGAGTACGAGTTTTTCACGACGTACAGGCACCTAATTTCAATATTGACCATGTACTAACGTTCCCTGGAGGTGTGTTAGCTATCGAAACTAAAGGAAGGCGGAAACCAAACGTTAAAAACTCTAAGAGTTCTCACAAACTAACCGTAGAGGGCGAAAAAATTCAGTTCCCACATTACACAGATACGTCGACGGTTGAGCAAGCAAAACGACAAGCAGATTGGCTAAGTAAGCAGTTAACTCAAAGCACCGGTATGAGTGTGGTAGCTAGCCCCGTAGTAGTTATTCCTGGCTGGTTCATAGAATATAAACAAAAGCCTGTTATTCCAATTATGAATAATAACTCATTAACCAAACACTATGCTTTGTCTAAAAAAACCGTATTAGACAATTCATCTCTAGATCGTATTAACCATCAACTTGAAGCTTTAACAATGCGAGGGTCGGATCTATTTTGATACGTAACTGGTCATTTTACCTCTAGAGATATTTGCTACAAACTTGAACCTATGACCCTTGCCTCCGGAGCCAGGAAAAGTAGTGTTTTCCAGTGAACAATAATGAACCAGAAAACACAAAAAAACAGGACATAAACCATTGATTTAAATAACCTTATGGAATTCACAGTTTGTTCAGGGTTGTTCATGTAAACTCACTGAAATTCACTCAATCTGCTACATATTTGCTACATATTTTGAAATGGCTATCAAAAAGAAGATCTCAAATGCTGCTATCAGCAGCCTAAAAATTGAAGATAAACGGATAAACGATACTGAGCTTTCCGGCTTCCACTCGCGGATAAGTCCTAAGGGCAAAATCACCTACTTTTTGTACTATCGCCATAACGGTAAACAACAGAATGTGAAGCTTGGTACACACCCTGAAATCACTCCCGCGCAAGCCCGTGATGCAGCAAAAGAGGCAAGCGCCTCATCTGTTCAGGGTGTTGACCCACATGAGCAGAAAAAAGAGCTTAAAGCACAAGAGAGAAAATCGAAGCTCACTACACTGGAAGCCTTTCTCGACCTACAGTTTTCATCTTGGTATTGCGCCCAGTATCCAAAATCAGGTGATAGAGAGATCAAGAACCTGAAAAAGAACTTCCCTACTCTACTGCCGATGCAGTTAAAAGACATTACCGCAGCTGTGGTTGAACGCCGCCGAGCAGAAATGCTGACAGGAAAGCTTAGCAACGCTACCGTTAACAGACGTTTCACTACACTAAAGTCAGTCATGAGCCGAGCGGTTGAATGGGAGATTATTGAGAAGCACGACCTAAGAAAGGTAAAAATGCTTCGCGAGGATAATACCCTTATTCGCTATCTCAGTTTTGAGGAAGAAGAAGCGCTAAAGCGAGCAATGTCCGCCAGAGATTATCGTATCAAGAAGGACAGAGAGAACGGTAACAAGCACCGTTCAGAACGAGGCTACCCTCTGCTACCAGATTTAAGCAATCGCACTTACGCCGACCATATTGAGCCTTTAGTCATCGTGGCAATGAATACAGGCATGCGTAAAGGCGAACTTTTGAGCCTGACTTGGACTGACGTTAACTTTGAACGTGAGATTGTAACGATTAAAGCCGCTAATGCCAAAAGCGGTAAGGCGCGACATATACCGCTAAACCCCAAAGCAAAATCGGCATTACTCGACTGGAAGTTAGGTTGTGAATCTGTGCGTTGGGTGTTTGAAGGTGAAAACGGACAACCGCTTACCGATTTCAAAAAAGCGTGGGTTGCGTTATTGGATGCAGCGAAAATCACAGATTTCCGTTTTCATGACCTACGCCACCACTTTGCCAGTAAACTTGTAATGAAAGGTGCAGATCTAAATGTAACTAGAGAATTGCTAGGCCATGGTTCTTTGGATATGACGCTCAGGTACGCACATTTGGCACCTGAGCATAAGGCGGTAAACCTTTTGTGAAAACAACGCCATAAAAGGGAGGCCACTCAGTTTTCCATGAACATTATCAGATAGAAATTCTCAACCTGAAAGCTTGCAACCATCTCAATGAGGCAATTTAAGCGCTACTCTTAGGAATTCTAGCAAGCGTAATTAAACTTAGCTATGGTTTGCCGGTGTTTCGCCGAGAGTAGTACACATGGCTGAAAACTAATATTACCAGCAGTATTAACGCTGGCCAGGATCGGTCCCATAAGGTATTAAGGTAATAATATTCATCTTGAATAACGTCAACAAGGTCATTACAAATTAGGCTTATAACAAAAGCAGCCAAGACGACTATCAACATGACGTCATAGAATTTATGCACATGCAAAAAGCCCGTTTTTTTTATTTCGGAAGCCTGATCCCATGCAATGTTGCCAACTACCACACCTACTACTAAAAACAGCACTTCGATTAATGTAGTAATCTTGAATGTGTTTTGTTTAACATAGCCGGAAAGCCAAGTATCAGCACATGCCCCGTCAATATGACCACAATCAGGATGTCGATATGTTGAAAGAGCTTCTACTGTTGTCTTCAAATCAAAATAAGAAAGCCATAGCACAAAAAAAGTACTTACCAGGAAAAATGTTAAGTAAGCCCTAGAAAGATGCTTTTTATTGTCTTCGGATAAGTTGGTAGTTTTAATCTCGAACTTCAAGTTTAGCTTTTTAAACCTTGCAATCGGCGAAATGTAATTTAAGAAAACTTTACCAACAAAGATAACTGGATTATCTGAGTTCTTTGGATTCTCTGGTGTTTGCATGTAAATCCTTTTAATAGCGGGAAAGTGCTGGGAATATATCGTCCATATACGCAAGCCCCATTCATAACATGAGTGCCTGTGCTGCGCTTGCACTCAATCCCTATCTGAAACAATCTATTTTGCTTAGGAGACTGAGACTAGTTATTCTCTATTTAACCGCATTAATTAGCTCGCTTCCAGGTGAATTGCGTATTAGAAGTAATGCCTACGTATATTACTTAAAACCACTCGAAGCATTATCTAAACCGTTGTAAATCTGTTTATATTACTATGAATGTTAAAAATTATTTTCGATTTAAAGAGTTGTTACATCACTACGACTTGACGTCGGATGAACTCCTATACCAAGTTGAAAACAACCAGCTCAAACTTACATTCTTAGCGGAGAACCTGAAGCTACTGGTAGGTAGATATGTGCACGGCAAGTATGAAGCTTATGGAATAGGCCGGTATACTGGCCCCGTATCAGTTGATAGGGCGACTTCGATTAGACTGTTTACCACTGGCAAAGCAAAATGCTCTGATGTCTTTGTTCGAATGAATCGGTTTGGCAATTATTCTAATACGTACCCATTCGAAGCGAACCTACCGGACAGCGTCATAAGCGCTTGGTAACCAACTAATCCATCAGATTTTGGCACTGGTGCCGTCATTGGAAAATTGAACCCTCGCCAAGGGCCATCAGGCGCATCAGCAGCGCGAGAAGTACTAAGCGCGTTGAGTCAGTTTGCGAAAGATAGCAGTACTAAGATTCCAAGCATAGCCGAGCTTAATAGCCTTAAAGATAAAGCAATCTATGTAGATGATTTTAAGTTCTCAATTGAGCAAGCCTGTATTTTGTCAACGGATTTAAAGAACGTTGGCCTAGTACCGTTTCTCCGAGCGAAGCGCATAACCCTAATAGGTTAGCTCAACGAAACATACCGCAATTTCAGTATCCAAATTCTACGTCTGCACGGCTAGCAGAAAGGCTAATAGGTTACGCTCCTGATGAAAAATCAGATGCACTCTGGTCAATTGTTCGCAAGGCTATGCGAGACGACGAGCTTTTAGACCTAATAGATCCAGAAAGAGAAGTATTAGAAATTACCCCTGACACCCTTTTTTGGAATGTGCCAGATACAGCGCCAGCTAGAGGCAGAAAGCTTTCTAGAACTTCTTTTAAGAACACTGTTAGCAAGGTTGAGAAAAAACTGTCACATCCTTCGTCATCACATCCGTCATCGTGGTTGTCACGTCATTTAGATTCCTTCCTGAAATACAAACATGTACTCAGGAAATGAATAATGACATCAGAAATCACACCACGGCTTCTATCTGAAAAAGAAGCATCACAGTATATCTGCATGAGCCGTTCTTATCTGCGCCAAGCGCGGATGGACGGCAACCGCGAAAACCGCACACCCGCACCGCCCTTTATCAAGATGAGAGAGCGGCATAATGCAAAAATTAACGCCTTCTCAGTCAACTTTACTCAGCTACTTTGCTAAAGGTGGCCATGTTGAAATTTGCACAACGGTTTGCAGTCAATTGGGCACTACCAACTTCCCTCCTAACAAGCCGGAGCAGTTTTCCAAAACGGTTCTTTATTCACTGATTAAGGAAAGTTTATTGAGAACCACTGGCGAACAGCTGGTTTTCGGAATCCGCTGGAGTCGACTTCAGATTACTGAACGCGGTTTGAGTCGACACGAAGATGTGGAGGCTCAGCATGCTCCTGTTTAAAGAATCGGAACTGTCTAGAACCTTAGATTTGATGGGCGATTTTTATCGCTCTCTGGATATTGATGACAGAGTATTCGTTAAGGGGCTTATTTCACATTTCCCGACCGAAGTTCAACGTATTCTGGCGGATAGATATCAATCATTTGATAAGCCTTATAATGCTAACTCCTATCTACGAGATATCACCGTCAGGCTTAACGCCCTGTTACCCGCAAAACTAATTCCCTATTTTAACGCAGGGGAAAACGAACTGCGCGAACTAGCAAAAGACAATGCTCGCCGTTGTAAGCGTTTTGAACTTAACCATATCAGGCAACAAAACAAGTTAACTAAAAAGCCAGTAAATCTAGTTAACGGGATTCAGCTTCCGTTAACGGAGTCTGCGCGGTTCGTTAACGGATTCGGTATTTCTGTACCTGTGGAATCAAATTCCGTTACGTTAACGGGTGTGCTTCGTCGTATGCAGAACGAATACTGGTGGTTACGACAACTACGAAAGATTATCAGCTGTAAACGGCAAACCGTTTTTATTCACTTAGGGCAATTGAATAGCCGGAAAGGTAAATACTGTAGTGACTACACCGTACAGTTTCGCCTGATTCAAAAAGAAGAACAGCGACGAATGCTGGAAAACTTGGTTATCGTTAAGGAACTGAACGAGTCGTTTTCGTTAGCCGAATTATCAGATAAAAATGTCTCAAATCCCGTTAACAGGAAAAACGAGTTAATGACCCGTATGTCTGGCTTTGAGAGACTTTTTAAAGAAGCAGGTCACAAAGCGATATTCGTTACCATTACCTGCCCTTCTCGCTTCCTTAATACCTATGCCAAGTCCGGCGATCCTAACCCTAAATGGGATGGTTCAACGCCGCGTGATGCTCAGGACTACTAAACAACATCTGGCGTCGTATACGGGCTGAATTAAACCGCCGTAGTATTCAGCAGTGTGGTTTTCGAATTGCTGAACCTCAGCACGATGGAACACCCCACTGGCACATGATTTTATTCGTCGAAGCCTTCTACTTTGACACCTTTAAAAAGGTAATACGAGATTACGCCTTACAAGAAGATGGTGACGAAGCGGGAGCACAGGATAACCGGTGCGATTTTAAAGATATCGACTATAGCCGTGGTAGCGCCACTGGCTATGTAGCGAAGTACGTCAGCAAGAACGTGAACGGTGAACAGCTAGATAGTGATGTAGATGGTGGTAACGCCATAGACGCAGCTAAACGAGTAGAAGCTTGGGCGAGTTGTTGGGGCATTCGTCAGTTTCAACAAATTGGGACAGGTTCAGTGACAGTATGGCATGAACTTCGCCGCTTGAGGGATCTCACAGGCGCTTCAGAGTCATTTGACGCCATATACGAAGCTGCCGACAGTGGTGACTGGGCTAAGTTTGTAGAGCTAATGGGCGGCGTATTTTGCAAACGCGACGAACAGCCAATCAGACCGCTTTATCAGGAGAAGGTTAACTAAGAAACCGGTGAAATAAAGCAAAGTTACTTCGACGGGGTAATCACCCTCGCATTAAAAGGTGTACAACATGCAGATAGAGAAATCATCACCCGCGTTCACGAATGGCGCATTGAACACCAGGCCAAAAGAGCCGCTTGACGGCTCTTCTGCTTTTACTTGGAGTTCTGTAAATAAGTGTACTGTTCTGATATTCTTTATTTTTTCTAAGGAAGGGAGAGGATCATGACTGCAGAAATTGCGGTTATAAATAAATCAGCAGTTGCACTTGCAGCAGACTCAGCAGTGACTATCACTAATCCAAATGGAAAGACAAAAATCTACAATGGCGCTGAAAAACTATTCGCACTAACTAAGTATCACCCAGTTGGTATAATGGTTTTCGGCTCAGGGACACTTTGTAGAGTTCCTTGGGAAGTTGTCATAAAGGAATATCGTAAAACTTTAGGTGAAAGATGCTTTGCAACTCTCGACGAATACACAGAAGATTTTTTCCAATTCTTGGAGCAAGCAGACAAACTAATCCCATATGACTTAAGAGATTTATTTCTAGAAAATCACTGGCTAGGAATTTATCTAGATATCTGGGAACAAGTTTCTCAGAAAGTTGAAGAATTAGTGAAAGAAGAAGGCGCAGAGGATTTGGAAGAAAAAACCATGCAAATTCTTTCTGAGCTATGCACAGAATTTTCCGACATCCTAGACAGGCAGCACTTTTTAACTGATTTTTCACAGGACGATGTAGAGGCCTTATCTAAGGAAAGCGTAAAATTCGTTGAAGGTAAACTAGCAGAAGCATCGTTTGAATTGACAGAGCCTTTAAAGGCCAATTTAGCAACCGTTCTAGCATTAGCTACTGCCAAGGAAAATCCTTTGGGAGCAAATTCAGGGGTTGTTTTTGCTGGATATGGAGACCAAGAATACTTCCCATCAATTCTCACATTTGACCTTAAAGGCTTTTGGGGAAAGAAACTTAGAAGAGTCCCCGATTTAGATAAAAGTTGCGGCGGGGGGAGCAGTGGAATTGAAGCATATGCTCAGGACGAGGAAGCTCTAACGTTCATGAGGGGAGTAAGCCCTGAAATAGAACGATGTTATTCTCAGGCTTTTTTCGATTCTTTTGATAGTGTACTGCGCAAAGCAATGGAACTAATTGAACAAAATACGGACAAAGATTGTGTAGATGTAAAAAAAGCACTTGAAGAACATGCTTTAGAAAGGTGGCAGGCGGCTCAGAGAGCTATGAGTGGCGTCATTCAGAAAGATTACGTTGACCGTGTTGTCAATATGGTCGAGTTTTTGCCGAAAGATGAGCTTGCTTACATGGCAGAGTCATTAGTTAACATGACAGCTTTCAAGCGGAAAGTGACTAATGATAGTGAAACTGTTGGCGGACCTATAGATGTTGCTGTAATATCAAAAGGTGATGGTTTTGTTTGGATTAAAAGGAAGCACTATTTCGATGGGGGTCTGAACAACCACTATTTCGAAAAATTCTCTAAGGGGTCGTGATATGTCAGGAAACAAACTTAAAAGTGAATTAGTGCTCAACCAATGGCGAGCAAAGTTTCTTCCTAAAGAATTGAAAAAAGATAAACAAAATAAGAGCATAGAGAGAATGCTCAAGACTTCAAATGTAAATGAAGTACGATTTACTATCTAAGCATTCTATAGAATTTTGCGAGGGAGCTTCTGTTGAGAGCTCCCTTTTTTGTATCTGAAGTTCGAGTGACAGAAAAACACTAAATTCTGCTACACATTTGCTACATATTTCAAAAAGGGTATTTTTAGAGGCATAGAATCGGGCTACAGCCCTTTAAAAATGGCACACCCGAGAGGATTCGAACCTCTGACCTTTGCCTCAGGAGTGCAAAACCATTGAACAGCTTTTCAGGGGTTGCGCCTCAATCGCCCTATCAAGGCTTTCATCATTGTCGAAATAAAGCTGGCTCAGCCGGCTTTTCTTTATTTGGTATGTCGCACTGGCAAGGCTAGCGCTTCTTTAAAGCTACTAAATTCTTCATCGGACACCTCACGCTACGGTTTTGCCACCCGCTTTTTTTAACACGTTAATTATTAGCGCTAATTGAGTTTATAATAGCGGTTAAACAGTTTTTGAATTACATCGACCAACTTGAGTAGAACATGGCCCATAAAGTACGTTATAAGTTCAAAGGTGTGGCAAAAGAGATAAACTTTTCTTACAGCCGCCATCAAAATATGCATGAAGCCGTGGCCGAAGCTGAGGGTATAGACCTTTCCCAGTTCCTGCAAACTGAACAGCAACTTGCCGCTATCAGTAAAGACAAAAAAACCGTAAGAAACTTCAGAGATACCGAATTTGCAAAAATGGGGTTTTCTGATTTGTACTTTTTAAAAAACGGGCAAGAATGATGGTTGTGCCCTTTCAACACATACTAGACCTTGAACTACGTTGCTTTTGGGGATTAACGGCCAAACCTTAAAAAATGGTGTGCCCGATAGGGTTTGAACCTCTGACTCCGGAGCGCAAAACCACCAATTAAATTTTTATGGGTTACCTTCAACCACCCCATGAAAAGCCTCAATCGCCCTATCAAAGCTTTCGTCATTATCGAAATAAAGCTGACTTAGTCGGCTTTTCTTTATTTTGTAGGTAGCGCTGGCAAAGGCTAGTGCTTCTCTAAAGCTGCTAAACTCTTCATTGAATACAGTGAATACCTCGCGCTGAGGTTTTGCGACCCGCGTTATGCTGCCGTTTACTTCATAATCGAACCCTGCAAATTCAAGGCGGGAAAGGGTTTCTTTGCCTAATCGTATGCCGCCTTTTAGGCTTATTTGAAATGCCGCGTCCATTTCTTCAATTTCTTCCATGCTCCAGTGGTTAAATACCCGAATGGCCTTTTTGTACTTTTCCGCCAACCGCTTTTTTAACACGGTTATTCTGGGTTCTAGCGTGGCGTTGTTTTCATTTTTTAAAAGATCAGTGCATTCGTTGCATGCAGGCACGGAAATAAAGTCGGCCTGTAGATGTCCGTCTTGCCAGTTGTGAATGAATTTTATGGGTGGAATGAAGTCTTGCCGTGCAGCTTCGCAGCCGCAGTAAATGCAGCGATTAAAATCAGCCGAATGTACCGCGTTTAGTGGCTGATAGAATTTCTGATAATTCTTAACTGACATTCTGCTACATACGTAAAGTTGAAAGGGTGCAAACGGCGATTACAGTACCACAGTCGCTTTTTTAGGGTACGCTAATTGTGCTCAGCTAATACAAACGCCTACAAACGCCGCCTGTGTGCGGCGTTTGTTTCATTCAGTTACGATAAAAGCTACAACCGCGACGGTCTACTGTGCGGGTCGCCCTCAACGTGGCCTTTTGGCGGTCTTTGTTTAGGCTTTGCAGCAATAGGTGTTTCGCCATCACTCTCTTCGCCTTCTTCATCAATATCCCATGTGCCTTCTTCGCTCCACGGGTCGTCGTCGGGAAATTCCCCTATATTGATTTCTTTTACCGAGTAGTCGGGCTGGTAACGCATGTCGTAATTGGCCGCCCGCACTATGGCAATACATAACATTAAGGCCACAGCTAATAGCGGAACGCCCCCTATTATCGACGCCGTTTGAAGCGTTTCTAACCCACCAACAAACATAAGCACTATCGGCATAAACGATAGCGCGAATGCCCAGAACAAACGATTCCAGCGCAATGGCTCTTCGTCTACTTCTTTTTGCACTACAGCTGCCAGAATGTAAGAAATGGAGTCGAAGGTAGTTGCGGTAAAGATTAGCGCTAACAAGGTGAATACAAAAATGACTATGTAGTCCAATGGCAGCGTGTGTAGCATGGCGAAAATCGCGGCCGTAGGGCTTTCTTGGTTAAGAATACTCACCACATCTAGTTCACCCGAAAGTTGCAAATACAAGCCATAATTCCCCATTACCATGAAGAATAAAAAGCAGCCCATGGTGCCGAAGAACATGGAGCCCGCTACCATAGTACGAATAGTCCGGCCCCTTGAAATACGCGCGATAAAAAGCCCTACGCTTGGTGCAAACACCAGCCACCATGCCCAGTAGAATATGGTCCAGTCTTGAGGAAAATGCGTGTTTTGAAAGCCATTAAATTCAGCGAAAGGCTCTAGCCAGGTAGCCATTTTAATAATGTTGCTAAGTACTCGGCCCAAAGCATCTAGGCCGGTATTGGCCATAAACAACGTAGGTCCCACAACAAATATAAATAGTAGCAATCCTATGGCCAGCCAAAAATTAATGTCTGACAGCAGCTTAATACCCTTCTTTAAGCCTACATACGCGCTGTAACCAAAGATAGCAGTACAGGTTACTAGCACCAGAACTTGGGTGGTAAGCGATTTAGGTACGCCGAATAGTTCGTGCACCCCTTCGTTGATCATAGGCGCAGCCAAACCTAACGTGGTCGCCCCGCCGCCTAACATTCCGAAGATAAAGCTGATGTCGATAATTTTACCCAGCCAGCCGTGAGCCATTTTCTCGCCAATTACTGGCATAAGGGCTTCAGATATTTTAAGTACGCTGTGATTGCGCACATAGTAGAAGTACGCAATAGGTACGGCGGGAATGAGGTAAATTGCCCAGGCAAGCGGCCCCCAGTGAAAGATACCGTAGGCTGCAGCCCATTTTGCGGCTTCGGGAGTTTCACCTTCTATGTGAAACGGTGGCGCTTGGTAGTAGTACACCCATTCAATCATAGACCAATACAAAATAGACGCACCAATGCCTGCACAAAACAGCATGGCAGCCCATGATACTGGCGAGAACTCGGGTTTTTCTTCCGGGTCGCCTAGTTTTATTTGTCCAATGTCGCTGAACATGATGTAAACCATGAACCCACCAGCGCCAACACCAAGCAAGAGATATAAAACACCAAGTTTACTGGTTACGAAGTCTTTTGCGGCTGCCACCCACTGTGCGCCTTGGTCCGGCCAAATAATTAGGGGAATGGTGACAGAGAGAAGAAGAATTAGAGAGCCAAAAAAAGTGGGCTTGTCGATTACGCTAAACGCGCCTTCCTGTTTAATAATGGCCTTGGAGGAGGCCGCATCTCGGGTATTACTACTCATACACGATCCTTTGTTTTGTTTTTATAGATGCCTTATACGTTTGGCTTTAAACGGGCGATCTTAAAAAACAGTTTATCAGAATTGTGTTAGCTATTGGGCTGCTTCAAATCGATGTGCGTTTATTCATTCGTGCTTTGGTTGTTAGCATGCCCATGCCCAATGCGGCCATAGATACCGCAATAACGCCGTTTAGATAGTTGAAGAACGCATAGGGCACGTAATCGAGCACGTTAACGCCCAGGGTGGCAGAGTAAAACGCACCCGCCGTTGTCCACGGAATAAGGCCTGTGGTCATAGTGGCACCTTCTTCTACCGACCGAGATAGCACAGCGGGGTCAAGGTTTTGCTGTTCATATTTCGGTTTAAACAGCTGGCAATTCAAAATGATAGAGGTATAGGCCTCGCCCATGGCCACATTGCCTAGAAAACCAGACGCAATGGTCACAGCAATTAGGGTTGCTGTGCGTTTTACCCGTTCAATAATGCCTGTCAGTAACGCAGCTAGAAAGCCTGCACCGTGCAGTATGCCACCCAATGCGATTACCATTAAGGCGAGGAGCAACGTCCAGCTCATACTGCTGATGCCGCCTCGTCCTAGTAAGGCATCTAAATTTGCGATACCCGTATTTTGAGGGGTGTTTTCCCACAATGCGTTAAGCACGCTAATGGTATTGGTGTCTTGGTAGAAAATAGCAATGATAACGGCAAGCAGAATACTGCACGACATGGTTACTTCAGCCGGCACTTTCTTGATGCTCATTACCGTAAGCAACACCAGCGGTAACAGTGTTATATAGGGTGCAAGGTTATAGTGACTGGCGAGTGCTGCTTTTATTTCAATTATTTCGTCAACATTTAAGCTTTGGTTTGCGTAGCTAAAGCCAATTACCAAGAAAATTACTAAAGTTAGAAGAAAGCTAGGCAGTGTAGTTAGCAGCATGGCGTACATATGCCGATACAGGTTGGTACCCGCGCTCATGGATGCGAGATTGGTGGTATCAGACACCGGGGACATTTTATCGCCAAACGTCGCACCACATACCACCATGCCTGCCACAATGGGGAGTGGTATGTTCATGGCAGCGCCAATACCCATCAGCACTACACCCATAGTGCCCACCGTACCCCATGATGTGCCTGTGGCTACCGACATTACCGCACACAAAATCAATCCCACCACAAGGAAGATACTGGGGTTTAGCCAACTTAAACCGTAAAAAATTAGCGTTGAGATAGTGCCGCTTTGCATAAAGCTGGCGATAACCATACCAATGAGAATAAAAATATAGATTGCAGGCATGGCCCGGGTTAATGCGCTGGTCATTAAATCGCGGATTTGCAGGTACTTGTAACCCAAACTAAAGGCATTGATACCAGTCCATAGCAAACACAGAAATAGTAATACATGCAGGCTAATGCCCAGGCCAAATAATCCGCCTGCTATCAGTGCGACAATAACACCAAAACAAAGTAGTGACTGAGTAAAACTTGGGCGTTGAATAGACTGAGGCGACATTATTGGCACGTTGATACGCTTTAAAATGAACTAGTGAAAAACAGTATAACGACTTTGCTATGCGTTGGAATGACTTTGATGTTGCATTGGATTCGACGTTAGAGTTGCAGCCGCGTCTAAGGTAGGCGTGCTCGATTCTGATATAGAAAGGCTGAAGGAGATTATTCCTTCATAGGTCACTAGAAAAGGAAATGGCCCGCCCTAGAGGATTCGAACCTCTGGCCTCGGCCTCCGGAGGGCCGCGCTCTATCCAGCTGAGCTAAGGGCGGATCGTGCTTCGGTTGTAATAACCGTGTACGTTCGCAAAGGAAAAATACGCAGTTAAATGTACGCTGCAGACGGGGCGTAATAATACTTACGCGGTGGGTTAGCTTCAACTCATTTATTAAAATCTCTTTAGGTGGCTTGGAACAAGTGTTAAAAATCCTTACTTTTTATGGGTAATTGGCTTCAAATAGTTGTTCAACCCCAATTAACCGTTATAATCTGGCCAGTTATATTTTAAACAAATTCATCATTGCCTGGAGACAGATGTGAAATTAAAGACTTGGTTAACTGTTGCTGCTACTGCGCTAACTGTTTTTGCAGCACAAGCACAAGAAATGAGTAACGATGAAATTGCCGATCGCATTAAGCCGGTAGGTCAGGTACACGTTGCAGGCGCAGCGGCTGAAGGAAGTGCTGGCGCAGCTGGCGGTGCAAAGTCTGGTGAAGACGTTTACAACTCTGCATGTGTTGCATGTCACTCAGCAGGCGTTTTAGGAGCTCCTAAAGTTCACGTTGCAGCAGACTGGCAACCACGTCTAGACGAGCGCGGTCTTGATGGCGTATGGCAAAACGCATTGAACGGTATTAACGCTATGCCTCCTCGTGGTACATGCGGTAACTGTTCTGATGACGAAATTAAAGCTGCAATCGAGTATATGATTGAAGGTATCTAATACCCGCTAAATCGTAACAACTTGATGGAAAAAGTAGCGTTTTACCCTCTGATCGGGTAATTTAACTCTTTGGGGAAACGTTACTTTTTTACTGGCGAGCGGAATGTCACAAGATTCGACGCAACATGAGTTGACGGAAGAAGAACTGCGCGAACTTATACCGCAGCTTCAGCAACTCACTGACAAGTACAAGCGCGCTGAACGTGTTCAGAAGGCGCTTTTCGACATTTCTGAACTTGCTAGTTCTGTAAGTCACCTTAACCGTCTTTACTCCGCTATTCATGAAATCATTGCCGATTTTATGAATGCCGATAACTTCTTTGTCGCCTTTTACGAACCCGACAGTAACGTTGTCGATTTCGCTTACTTCATTGACGAATTCGACGAACAAACTGTTCGCCAGTTCCCCGCTGAATCGTTAATGGACGGCATGACCGGTTACATACTCAAAACCGGCAATCACCTATTTTACAAACGTGACGACGAAGAAAACTTTGCCTCTCAGCATAATATAAAGCTAGTTGGCTCGCAGCCGTTTGAGCTGCTGGGCGTGCCCCTTAAACGAGGAAGCCAAGTCATAGGTGCCATGGTAGTGCAAACTTATGATGAAGGTGTGCACTATACGCAAGAAGATTTAGAAGTACTGCTGTTCGTTTCTCAACACATTGTTACCACGGTTGATAGAGTAAAAAACCGTGAGCTCACTGAACGCACCATCCGCGAACGCACCCGCCAACTGCGAAAAATTAACGACGACCTTCAAGAAGAAATATTAGAGCGCCAAAAAGTAGAGTCGCTACAGCAGGCTTTATTCGAGATATCTGAGCTGGCCGCTAACCTTGAAGGCGATATGGATGTGTTTTACTCCAGTCTGCACGAAATTTTAGCCAGGCTAATTAGCGCACCTAACTGTTACATTGCCATTCTTGACAAGGAAAAAGAGCTACTCGCATTCCCGTATTTTAGTGACGCACAAGAAAAGAACATAAGTTCAAGGCCTTTGGGGCTTGGTCTAACTGAATTCGTATTGCGAACGGGGCAAGCTGAGCTGGTTAACCCGCCCAGAGTATTGGAGCTTGCAGAGTCTGGCGATTTGGATGTGTCGGTTGCGCAAACTATGCTAAACAGTGCGAACTCGTGGTTAGGTTCGCCGCTTGTTGTAGATGGAGAAATTGCAGGTGTTATTGCCGTACAAACATACGGTAAACACGCTAAATACAATTCTCGCGACCAAGAGCTTTTGCGCTTTGTATCGCACCATATTGCGGTAGCCATTGAGCGTAAGCGCAATACCGAGTCGATGCAGCGCTATAACGTTGAGCTAGAAGAGCGTGTTAAAGAACGCACAGCTGAGCTAAACCGCGCTAATAAATTCTTAAAGCAACAGATTGAAGAGCGTAAAGAGATTGAGCTTAAGCTTATTCACGATGCGCATCACGACTCGTTAACTGATTTGCCTAACCGTGCCATGTTCACTAGCCGCTTAGAGCTGGCTATTGCCAGTAAGCAGCGTTACAGCGAAAACATGTTTGCGGTGCTGTTTATCGACCTAGACCGCTTCAAGGTTATTAACGATACCCTAGGTCATCACGCCGGCGATGAGTTCTTAATTGAAGTAGCCAGACGTATCGCGCTATGTATTCGTGGTCACGACCTGCTAGCGCGCTTAGGCGGTGATGAGTTTGTTGTATTGCTTGATAACTTTGAAGATGAAGCAGACGTAAAAGAAGTGGCTAGCCGTATAATTTCATCTATTTCCGAGCCGTTCTTGCTTGATGGTCGGGAGATGTATTCAGGTGCAAGTATTGGTATTGCGCACTTAGAAACCTACTATCGCGCCGCTGATGAAGTGCTTCGTGATGCCGATGCCGCCATGTATCAAGCGAAAACGCTAGGCCGCGGACGCTTTGTTATGTTTGACAAGAGCATGCGCAACAGGCTTATTGAAGAGCTTGAGCTTGAAAATGAATTCAGACGTGCACTGCGTGAAGAAGAATTCGATTATTTCCTACAGCCCGTTATAAAGCTTAATGACGACAGCACGCTGTATAAAGAGATGTATATTCGCTGGTCGCACCCTGCCTACGGCAAGATTGCAAGAGAGCAGTTTAGACAAGTGGCAGAACATAGTGGCCTTACGCTAGATTTAGACTTGTTCCAGCTGACCAAAGCATGCGAGCTGTTAAACCATTATAAAAACACCGACGACCCGATAAATAAAATAGCAGTTAACGTTTCAATTAATCATTTACTACAGGCTTCTATGATAAACCAGATGATTAATGTGATTGAAACATCAGGTATTACGCCTAGCCAGCTGGTATTTGAGTTTGATGAAAACGACTTAAATCGCCGCTCTCAGTTCATTCTTCCAGCTATTAAGAAGTTAAAACGTGCGGGCGTAACTTTGGTGCTGGATAACTTTGGAAGCGGATTAGCTTCATTGAGTTATTTGTTTGCCTACCCTTTCGACTTCATCAAAATTGATCATCGCTTTGTTAAGTCACTGCCTCGCTCTCAACGAAACTTAAAGCTTATTCAGTCTGTCATGCTTATTTCAGAACATTTGAAGTTTCAGGTTATTGCTGAAGGCGTAGACTCACAGGCGCAGCTAGATGCGCTTAACGAAATTGAATGCATTTATGGCCAAGGCAAAGTATTGAAGCACGCAAAAGTGCTGGATATGACATCGCTAGCAAGCTGATAGTTAGTACTTACTTGCCAGCGTAACCTCGCCTCAATTAGCAGACTACTTTTTCCCTAGAATATCTCGTAGGTTAGCAATTCCCACCTGTGCCTTTTGCTGGCGCTCTTCTTTTGTCGCCTTCGGTTTCTGATTTTCCCACTGTACATCGTCTGGCGGCAGTTCGAATAAAAAGCGGCTTGGCTCTGGGTTAATCACTTCACCAAACTGTCGACGCTCTTTAGCAAGGCTGAATATAAGCTCGCGCTGGGCGCGAGTAATTCCCACATAAGCAAGTCGGCGCTCTTCTTCTACGTTGTCTTCGTCAATGCTGCTTTGGTGCGGCAATAAGCCTTCTTCCATGCCCACTAAGAATACAATGGGGAATTCCAAACCTTTTGAAGCGTGCAGCGTCATTAACTGAACTTGATCCCCTTCCCCGTCGTCTTCGCCGCGCTCCATCATGTCGCGTAATATCAGACGGTTCACCACTTCGGTTAAGGTCATGGGTTGGTCTAGGTCATTGCCTTCCAGCATATCGTTAACCCAGCCGAATAAGGTACTTACGTTGGCCATGGCCATTTCGGCGGCTTTGGGGCTGGCGCTGGTTTCATATAGCCATTCTTCGTAGCCCATCGTGCGGATCATGGTGCGAACCGCGTCAGCGGTGTTGCCCCGTTCCGCATTGTCCGATAGCTCTACTACCCAACGGGCAAAGGTAGAAACCGAATGAAAGGCTTTATCGGGCAGCACGCTATTTAAGTTAGGGTGCGTCGCCGCTTCGAACATAGACACGCCCAAGCTATTTGCAAAGTTACCCAGTTTTTCCAGCGTAGCGCGGCCTATACCGCGCCCTGGCGTGTTAATAATGCGAAGCAAAGCGTTATCGTCGTCTTGGTTCACCAACAACCTTAAATACGCCATGATGTCTTTCACTTCAGCACGACCAAAGAACGACATACCGCCGCTGATTTTGTACGGAATGCGGTTACTCATTAACAGCTTTTCAAAAATACGACTTTGGTGATTCCCGCGATACAAAATGGCGTAGTCTTTAAACTGGGTGCGGTTCATGAACTTGTGCGCCAGCAGTTCTGCCACCACGCGCTCACCTTCATGCTCTTCGTTCTTCGCCTCTATCACTTTTAGCGGCTCGCCGTACTGCAGCTCTGAGAACAGGGTTTTATCGAACAAATGCGGATTGTTCTGAATAAGAATATTCGCGCAATGCAGAATACGGCCTGACGAGCGGTAATTTTGCTGTAGCTTAATGACGTTTAAGCGCGGAAAGTCTTGCTGTAACAGGTGCAAATTCTGCGGCTTAGCGCCACGCCATGAATAGATAGACTGGTCATCGTCGCCCACTACGGTAAAGCGCGCACGCTCACCTACTAATAGCTTTACCAACTCGTACTGACTGGTATTGGTATCTTGGTACTCATCCACCAGCAAGTAGCGAATCTTGCTCTGCCATTTGGCTCTTATTGCTTCGCTACTTTTTAAAAGCAATGTAGGTAATAAAATTAGGTCGTCGAAGTCTAGCGCGTTATATGCCTTAAGGTTGTCTTGGTAACGCTTGTAGGCTTCTGCAAACTCTCTCTCGCCCGTGCTGGTTGCTGATTTTAATAAAGCATCAGGTAAGATAAGATCGTTTTTCCAGTTCGAGATGCAGCTTTGTAAGAGCTGAAGCTGATCTTTATCGCCATCGAGGGTGTCGGACGTCAAATCGTTAAGCAACGCGAACGAGTCTTTATCGTCGAATAACGAGAAACCTGGCTTTAAGCCAAGATCTTTCACATGCGCTTTAATAATGGTTAAGCCCATAGTGTGGAAGGTCGACACTTTTAGCCCGCGCGCCTCCGGCTTGCCCAAGGTCTGCGCTACACGTTCTTTCATTTCACGTGCTGCTTTGTTGGTAAAGGTTACCGCTGCAATGTAGCGAGCTGGCATATCGCAGTTTCTAACTAAATGAGCAATCTTATTGGTAATTACGCGCGTTTTACCACTACCCGCCCCAGCCAGCACCAAACATGGGCCAGACACAAAGGTTACGGCAGACTCTTGAGCTTCATTTAGTTTCATTTAATACCTAGAACAACGTACATTTTTGGCGCGACACAGTTTTCATTGCATGTCGTGTCGATACCGATAGAATAGCTTTCATAATTTGAGCTGCGCATTATAAGGGAATTCCATGTTGGATCCGAAGAAACTCGAAGATTTAGCGAAACAAATTGCTGATGCCGTTCCACCTGGCGTTAAAAACATGGCTGAAGAAGCCGAAGGTCGAGTAAAGGCGGTATTGCAGTCGCAGCTGTCTAAGCTTGATTTAGTGACTCGCGAAGAGTTCGATATTCAAAGCCAAGTGCTTATTCGCACTCGTGAAAAGCTAGACGCTATGGAAAGCCGCATTGCTGAGCTTGAAGCGAAGTTAGCGGAAAAGTAGGCGTTCAAAGCTTACAGAAACTCAAAAAGCGCCTTTATGGCGCTTTTTTTGTGGCTGAATACCATAGACAATGGTTTGTATTGGGCTAGTTACTTTTACTGTTACACCAAATAAAAATGCAGTGCCGTTCCTAGCGTGATGGCTAAACCAATATAGTGATTTTCAATAAACGCGGTGAAGCAGCCTTCACGCTGGCGGCGTTTAATAAGCTGATACTGGCGCACGCATAGCAGAGCCGAAAACAGCACGGCTAAGTAGTAAGGCCAAGTTGCGTTAATAGCACAGCCTATACACCACAAAATGGCAAGGGCAGCGGCCTGTAGCAGCATGACTATGAGCACGTCGTTTTTGTCGAACAATATGGCCGTAGACTTGATGCCTATTTGTAGGTCGTCATCGCGGTCTACCATGGCGTACATGGTGTCGTAAGCTACCGTCCAT
This sequence comes from Alteromonas sp. BZK5, assembly GCF_014349115.1. Taxonomy (NCBI): domain Bacteria; kingdom Pseudomonadati; phylum Pseudomonadota; class Gammaproteobacteria; order Alteromonadales; family Alteromonadaceae; genus Alteromonas; species Alteromonas sp. BZK5. The sequence goes on from NZ_JACSOE010000006.1 coordinate 74,463, forward strand.
AATAAGTTAGCAATAAACAACCACCAGCCGTAAGCTGGAACTGTTTCTATCACAGCCATAAATGCCATAGGAATGGCCCAACCGAACGCGGCACCCAATACCACCTGCGGTAAATTGGTGTAACGCTTCATGAAGGGGTAGCTTGCTGCCAAGAGTAAGGCTACCACTGACAACGCAATGGTTTGCCAGTTAAGGAATAACACTAAGACAAATGCTAAAGCGATAAGCGCTGCAAAAAGTTGTAGTGCTTGTTTGGCCGATACTTCTCCGGTTGCAAGAGGACGCTGGGCAGTGCGCTTTACGCTACCGTCTACTTTTCTGTCTGCATAATCGTTAATCACACATCCGGCTGAACGCATGACAACTACGCCAGCCACAAAAATGAGCGTAATGCCTAAAGGCGGTAAACCTTGTGCAGCCATAAGAAGCGCCCACAGCGTAGGCCACAGCAGCAAGTAAATACCTACAGGTTTATCAAGGCGCATAAGTCGCGCATAGGCGTTCCAATTGTGCTTCATAATTGCTTTTCGCTTTCCTTTTCGTTTTTAGCAGAGCGGCTATAGGCCGGTGAGGACGGAAGAAATACCTCTGCTACTATCATGCTGTAGTTGCCTAACGTAAACAACGAGCGCCGGCCCCACAAGGTTTGATTGCTGTTAATACCAAATTGCGAAGCTGGCACTGTACACAGTTGAAACTCTGAGCGTGTAAAGCGCTTATCGTTAAACAAACGTTTTCCTAAAGGCTCTCGACCAAGATCTGAAAGCTCGCTGTCAACAAAGGCTTGAGGGATGATAGAACGTGCAAACACCCACGGCTTATGATCGCCACATAGGAGAATTTCTCGCGCTTGATAATGGGTTTCACCGTTGTCGAGTAACAACGACAGTTCATTGTCGTGAGGAATCTGCTCGTGCTGGCCAATAAGCTCTAGAGAAAAGTGGTTGCTTAAAGACTGTACTCGCTCGGTTAACGACCCAGTGTCTAACAGCCAGTTTTTTAGCTGTGCATTTGGAATTGTGATGCCAGAAGGTGCTTGCCAGTCAACCGCCAAACCCACTGGAAAAGTGGCATTAAAACTCACACGAAAAGCCCGAATAATGAATCTGTTAGTATGATAACACGTCATGTTCAATTATTTTCATTCGGTTAAACTTTTGCAGTAGTGTGTTTAATCAGAGTTTTGCTACACTACCAAGTGAATTTATTACTTTGGTGTTTCGGACTTCACTATGCTTAAGTCTTTAGTTTTACGCGTATTTGCGGTTAGTTTTTTCGTTCTTGGTTGTAACACAGCAGTGGCGCAAGACAAGGCCAACTATGCTTATTTGGGCTTAGAGCCAGAGATTGTTACCAACTACATTAGCGATAGCGCACAAAAGCTAGGCTATGTACGCGTGTCAGTTGAATTGATGATCCACGATGTTAATCAGCTTGAAATTGCTGAACACCATATGCCGTTACTTCGCTCTACTGCCATTGAAATATTCGGCCAGCAACCGGCAGAGAAGGTTAAGTCACTAACTGGTCGTGAAGACATTCGCCGCGCTATTCTTAAAGCGTTGCAAGAGCACATGAAGCAAGAGACAGGCGGCGAAGTGGTGAAGAACGTTATCTTCACCAAATACTTATACCAAGGCGGTTAAAAGTAGATAACGGGCTAAAAGGCTAACGTACGCCTTTTAGCTACATAAAACGCCACTAGCGTTTACCCGACCCAAGACTTAAGGCCCCGGCGAGCAAACATCCAGAAATAAGCCCGGCTGTATGTGCAGCATTCGCCATGTTTACCCACAAAATATCGGCATAACCTAGTACCAACCACACCAACATAAAGCCTACAATTGAATTTGGCAGCGACAAGCCCCAACTTGGTCGCAACCAGCCTAGCCACCACACAAAGCCCATTACGGCATACACCACACCAGACAAGCCGCCAAACAAGAACAGGTTGCCTTGCACAGGGTCACTAAACAGCGCTTGTGCGGCGTTCGAAATAGTGGCCGACACTAAGAACACAATAAGCAGCATGCTCATGCCAAGGGTGCGTTCAATTTTAGCTCCCAACATGCCCCACCACAGTAGGTTAAATATAATGTGCAGCGCCGAAAAATGAATGAACGCAGGGCCTAGTAATCGCCACCATTCGTGATTTTGCGACAAAATGGAAAATGGCTGCATCAATAAATGCTGTGCGATAGGGGCAAACAGTCCAAACAACGACAGTAAATAAACCGCAACACACAGAATAAATACCACCGAGGTAAAAGGCGCTTTCACGGCATCGGCAATGATATTACCCACGGAAAAGCCATTACCCGAAGGCGCCAGCCGTACGTTCTTGCCATTATCCCATGCTGCTTGCTGGTACTTCGGATCGGTAGGGTTTGCCAAAAAGCCATCTGCAATAACTTTTGCGCGGTCGAGATGGTCGTGATTATCTAATACCACCACGAACTCTTTATCGTGCTGTACTACAGCGGCCTGAATGTGCTGACTGGTTAAATAATTGGCGAGAAGATGTGCAGGACTTTGCTGATTGAACGCAATTAAAGGATGAGCCATAAGCTAGTTGTTACCCCGAAGCAGAAGAATATGAATGCGATATGACATATACCAAGGGCGCGGTATATAACCTCTTTATACTGAAATACTGCAGTAGCTGCAAAAAATAAAGGTGCACATTGTGCACCTTTATCAAATCGCTATGCCGTGACTACCGGATTTGCCAGTCGCCATGCTTCGAAGCCACCGTCCATACTATAAACGGTTTCAAAGCCTTGCTGTGCAATCACTTGGGCCGCCTGCTGGCTGCTTACGCCGTGGTAGCACACTACAACCACTGGGATATCTTTGGGCGTTTGGTCGATAAACGCTGCAAAGTTGTCGTTGTTCAGCTGCGCTGCGTTAGGCATGTGTCCATTAGCAAACGATTGAGGATCGCGAATATCCACAATGGTTACGTCACCTTGAAAGTTTGCAACGTCGTTTACGCTAATGTGTGAGAATGTTGTCATTATTGCCAATCCAGAATAACTTTACCTGAGTGTCCAGACCCCATGGTATCAAACCCTTTCTGAAAGTCATCAATAGAAAAGGTGTGTGTGATGATAGGCGATAGATCTAAGCCGCTCTGCAGCAAGCTCGCCATTTTGTACCATGTCTCGAACATTTCACGGCCGTAGATACCTTTTATCACCAAGCCTTTGAAAATAACCTGGTTCCAATCGATGGCAACATCTTGTGGAGGTATTCCCAGCATGGCAATTTTGCCGCCATGGTTCATCTTGTTCAGCATGTCTCTGAAAGCCACCGGCACACCAGACATTTCCAGACCCACATCGAAGCCTTCTGTCATACCAAGTTCGTTCATTACGTCTTTCAAGTCTTCCTTGCTTACGTCAACGGCACGGGTTGCACCCATTTTTTTAGCAAGCTCAAGACGGTAAGGATTAATGTCGGTAACCACGACATGACGAGCACCTACATGCTTTGCAACTGCAGCAGCCATAATACCTATTGGGCCGGCACCTGTTATTAGCACGTCTTCACCCACCAAGTCGAAACTTAGTGCAGTGTGAACAGCGTTGCCAAACGGGTCAAAGATAGACGCAAGGTCGTCGCTAATGTTGTCTGGAATTTTAAACGCGTTAAATGCAGGAATAACCAAGTATTCAGCAAAAGCGCCCGGGCGGTTTACGCCTACGCCTTCAGTGTTGCGACACAAATGTACACGGCCTGCACGACAGTTACGGCAATGGCCACAGGTAATATGGCCTTCGCCCGAAACACGGTCGCCAACCTTAAACCCTTTCACTTCTTGGCCCATACCAACGACTTCACCCACATACTCGTGGCCTACAACCATAGGTACCGGAATGGTTTTCTGTGACCATTCGTCCCAGTTGTAAATGTGCATGTCGGTGCCGCAAATAGCGGTTTTGCGAATTTTAATCAGTAGGTCATTGTGTCCTACTTCAGGCTCTGGCGTGTCTTGTAGCCAAATGCCTTTTTCTGCTTTCGCTTTAACTAGCGACTTCATGAAATTACTCCCAATTCACGGCCAACTTCAATAAATGCATCTACCGCTTTATCAACATGTTCAAGGCTATGACCTGCTGACATTTGCGTACGAATGCGAGCCTGACCTTTCGGCACAACAGGGTAAGAGAAACCGATAACATAAATGCCTTTCTCAAGCATCTTGTCTGCCATTTCGCTAGCTAAACGGGCATCGCCTAGCATAACAGGAATAATAGCGTGATCTTTACCAGCTAATGTGAAGCCCGCCTCTTCCATACGCGTACGGAAATGATTGGCGTTGCGCCATAGATTAGCGCGAAGCTCGTCACCTTCTTTCATCATTTCAAACACTTTAAGCGATGCTGAAACGATAGGTGGCGCAACCGAGTTGGAGAAAAGATAAGGACGCGAGCGTTGACGCAACCACTCTACGACTTCTTTTTTACCCGAGGTGTAACCGCCAGACGCGCCGCCCAGTGCTTTACCTAGAGTACCGGTGATGATGTCTACACGACCCATAACGCCACAATACTCATGGCTGCCTTTGCCGTTTTCGCCAAGGAAGCCCGTTGCGTGACAATCGTCTACCATTACCATGGCGTCATACTTGTCGGCCAGGTCGCAAATAGAGGCTAAATCGGCAATCACGCCGTCCATTGAAAACACACCGTCAGTGGCAATAATTTTGAAACGTGCGCCATCGGCATCAGCTTGCTTCAACTGCTCTTCTAATGCTGCCATATCGTTATTGGCGTAGCGATAACGCTTAGCTTTACACAGGCGCACACCGTCAATGATACTGGCGTGGTTTAACGCATCAGAAATAATGGCATCTTCAGGGCCTAATAGCGTTTCAAATAAACCGCCGTTCGCGTCGAAGCACGATGGGTACAAAATGGTGTCTTCTGTACCGAGGAAGTCGCTGATAGAGGCTTCCAGTTGCTTGTGAATGTCTTGTGTACCGCAAATGAATCGTACAGATGCTACACCAAAACCATGGCTATCCAGGCCTTTCTTTGCTGCTTCAATCAAGCTTTCATTGTTTGCAAGACCAAGGTAGTTGTTGGCACAAAAATTAATAACGTGCTCGCCGTTAGCAACACCAATATCCGCTTGTTGTTGCGACGTGATAACACGCTCTTTTTTGTACAAACCATCTTCTTTCGTGGCTTCAATTTGCGATTGCAAATGAGAAATAAATGCCGCAGACATGCCATTCTCCGAGTGTAGGTATATTAAAACTGTTAGTTTAATGAAAGCGCGTTAAAGGGTACACACCCGTGCGCTGTATTTAATGGGTTTGTCGACTAAGTTTGTAAATTATTCAGCACACTACATTGATGGAGCGTGCGCCTTTTGAAACAGTCAAGCAGCCCTAGGCGGATTCTTTCCAAAAACCAAACTCTACTTTTTCGCTTAATACGTCCCAAATGTTAACCTCGGGAATAGGTCTGCTGATAAGGTAGCCTTGACCTAGGTTGCAGTCGAAATGACACAGCAACTCGTACTGTTCACTGGTTTCAATTCCTTCTGCCACCACTTGCATTCCCATGTTGCGCACCATAGAAATCGTAGAGTGAACAATATTTCTATCATCAGCACTGCTGGCGATATTTGCCACAAACGAGCGATCTATTTTGATGTAGTCGGCGGGTAACGATTTAAGATAACTCAAAGACGAATAGCCCGTGCCGAAATCGTCGATAGCCAGCATGCACCCCATGTCGCGAATATTTTGCATGATGGTGGTTGCACGCTTGATGTCTGATACCAATACCGTTTCGGTTAACTCTAAGCAAACTTGGTCGGGCGCTATGTCATTTTTGATAATTTGCTGCTGCAAGAATTCAGGCAAACTCGGGTCTAAGAACTGACCCGCTGACAAATTAATCGCCATCTTCACGTCGGGGTAGCCGCTATTTTTAAGCTCTCTAATTAAATAAGTTGAGCGCGTAATTACCCAGTAATCAAGCTCAAGCATGAATGACGTGTTTTCTAGAAGCGGTATGAAATCTGCCGGGGAAATATTACCCTTTTTAGGGTGATGCCAACGCAATAGCGCTTCAAAGCCCACCAGCCTTCCCGTGTGCATCTCAATTTGGGGCTGAAGCGCTAAGCTAAACTGATTGTCTCTGAGGGCTTCACGCGCCTCTGACTCCAGCTCAACCTTCTGCATTACTTTAAGGTTCATGGTGGCGTCATACACGCGATACTCCGCCCCTTTTTTGGCTTTGGCTTCGTACATCGCAATATCCGCATGCCTTAGCAGTTCTACTGGCGTGGCGCGAGAGTGGTTGGTGATAGCAATACCGATACTGATGGAAACGTAAAAGGTTACGCCATCTACAATGATTGGCTCTTTAAACTCTTCTATCAGCTTTTTGGCTACCGTATCTACGTGCTTTTTGCTTTCGATATTTGAAAGTAAAATAACAAACTCATCACCGCCAAATCGAGATGCAATATCCGACTCTCTAATCGGCTTGGAAATACGCATAGCAGCAGCTTTTAAGAGTTTATCGCCGACGTCATGACCGTGACTGTCGTTAACCTTTTTAAAGTCATCAAGGTCCATGAACATCAGTGCCACTAACCTATCGTCGCGAATTGAACTAGCTAGCTGCTTTTCTATTTGAAACGTCAGCATATTACGGTTGGGAAGTCCGGTTAACACATCGAACATCGCCATTTTTTCAAGCTTCGCTGTGTTAATAGCCATTTGTCCGTCAAAGCTTTCTAGCTGGCGCGCCAGATTATTTGCCGCGTCTTCAACAACGTCCAATTCATCTGTGAATTTGAAAATAGGCGACTTCCTTCGTTTAGCTGCAATGGTGTAAAACTCGCTAAACTTGTGTTCGGCCAGCATAGGCAAACGTTCGCTTACATCTAACAAGCGTATTCTGTATTGATTTAGGAAAAGGTAAAGCAGCGAAGAGAAGATAAAAAATAGCGCAACAGCGCTAGAAATAACTATATACTGGTATTGTTCGTTTTGACGCACCATGGCCGACACGTCTTGCACAATAAGCAAGTAAGGATGATCACCTGATGCGTGATTAAAAGGCAATAAACTAACCAGCAACTGCTGATTTTCCAGCGCAACGTTCATGCCTCTAATAACTAAATCGTCAATTCGCCAATTATCGGGTAACGCATCAAATAGAGATTGTAAGTACTGTCGATTAGCCGCAGACACTTGGCTTGCCACCCTTAATTCTGACAGCTCAGATGAGGTTTCTTTGTGCTGGACAACAGCAACTTTGTGCACATCGGTAGCGCGACTAAACAGGTATAGCAGTTCTCTCATCGACGTGGACACAACGATGACGGGCAGTGTTTCACCGTTTGCCATGATTGGAATTGAAATGTAGTGCGTGCATACCGAGTCACAGTACAATAGTGAGCGGCTTTCAAACGACACCCGAGTGGTATTCACTAACTTTTCAATGGTTTTATTTACTGGCTGTAGCGGGTTACCAACAACACCGTGTTCGTCAAACAAATACAGCGATTCAACTTGAAAGTTAAGAGTCAGGTATTCACTAAGACCGCTAAGCGTTTGTTGTAGCGATTCAAGGCTATCTGCGTTGCCTCCACTCTTATGGCTGATGATATCAATAAGCGTGATCATTCTGCCGTGCAGAATGTCTTCAAAAAGCTGAACCCGTCGTTGATTACTGACCTGGTTTTCCCGTTGCTGGAGCAGAATTCGAGCGTCAGACTCCTGAATAAGAACCGTTGATATAACTACAGCCACAGTTAATACCATAGCCAACAAAATTGTGATGGTTTTAGTGGTGAAAGATACCTGAACCTTCATCTAATGCCCTTAAAACCAATACATCAATTGCACTGACCACATTTCCCAATGCTTATCGGCATGAGACGCTACATCTAAGTTCAGTAAGCTCACTACCCTTGTCGCACCTTCAACCCAATGATACTCACCTTGAAGTCGCCACTTCGGTGCAATGTCCCAACGCAACCCTAGGGTATATGTATCTTGGTAGCCAAAGTAGGCGGGGATCTCGCCGCCGGTCATCGCCTCTAACTGCTTTCCATCTCGATCTGATTTGTCGTTAATGTATGTGTCGTAGCCAATAAGACCACTTATATTGTTATTAAACAAATACCTAAACTGAACAAAACCGCCCTCGCCCGTGCGTTTAAAGGCAAAACCAGGGAAGAATAGCCCTTTATTATCCTGAACTTCCCTAACTAGCTCCGCTGACACTTCCCAGCTTGCTGCAAAGTATTGCGCAGACAGCATAATACGCTCTATATCTGCATTACCTGCAACACGGTTTTCATCCTGAGAAGGTGTGTACCTGAAATCAGAACTCAACCAGCTGGCACCTAATTTCCATGTCATGGTAGCCGGTTGCCAGAATACGCTGGCTTGATGAACAAAGTCTTGCTTAATGTCGCCTTTTGCTTCATCTCCGAGTAAAAAATCTCGCTGGGAGTCGTTAATATTAGAGCGACCGTAACTCCAGTTTAATTCCCAGATGTTCTGAGTACCATAGTGTGAGAAACTGGTTTGGATACCGTTGCTTCCCAAAGCAACGTCGCGAAACCCGTCAAAGTACACAGACTGGGGAAGAACAGACGTGTAACGTGTTTGTGGCACATCTCTGGTCACTGAATACAGCCAGTGGCGATTTTTGAAGCGACCAATGTGGACTTGCCCTTGCCACTTACCGGGCAAGTCAGGCAATTTCCAGTCAATAAACAAATAATCTAAACGAGCGCCCTGCTCAAAACGATTCCCGCCGTCTAAATAATTAATTTGCCCGGCAACAGAGATGTTTTCCGCTATTCGATAGTAACCATTTAGCCCAACTTCGGTGAGCTCACCTGTTGTTGCGTTATCGTCAGTTATAAAGTTACTTCCATTTGACTGAGTAACACCTTGAGAGACATAACCGTGCCACGAAAAATCTCCCTGTGAAGCAAGGACAGGCATGCTTATCATTCCAAACGCGAGAGCGATGTATTTATTCATTCTGTTCCTACCTCTACGCGTCTTAATTTCACAATTTCGGTATGTTCAACATAGCCGATAGCGCCTGTGGTACTTTCTAACGCCTCTATCAACGCCTGGTAAGACGTGACCCTAACGGGTGTAACGCCCTGCCCAGAATAGGTAATTTGATCCCATAAGCGAGATAATTGATAAGGGAACATCTGAAGTACTTCACGACAAAACTGCTTGTGGAGCTCATCGTTATCTTGCAATACAAATACCGTGATTTTAGTACCATCGCTCCAATATTGACGATGGCCGGTAAATATCTGACGAAGCTCAGAGCGGTTTAGCTCTGAAACCATGACACTCTCATTAACCATGACGTTTAGTTCTGCTGCGTGTGCCGCAGGCATGCCTGAAAACAGTGCAATATTCAGTAATAGCACCAGTCTAAATTGAGTATAAGCAAGAACAGTGGATAGCCATCGCAAAGCGGGCTTTTTCATTCAGTAACGACTCCCTGTTATTTCAAAGGAACACTTCGCAACGCTAAGTGTAGATAATAGTTGATAGTTTTACCTTACAATTAAGTAAATTAAGCGACAATTAGCTTGTGATGGTGCCCTGGTCTATCAACAGTATTTTTTCCTATTGTTCGTATCTTTTAGCATGCGCTATGTGAAGCCTATTTGCTCGAGTATTACCTTTTCGCGCCAAATAAATGCTTATTTTTCAGATAGAACTCTCCGGGCCGCCGCAATTTAACATGCTCATTCCAAAATGATGAATATGGTCAACGATACTCGCGTATGAGCATAACGACTTAGGTTTTTATACTTAAGACGTTGAATTAGATTCACTATTTCAACGAATAATCTTAGTACGTAAAAACTATGAGCGCGTAAGCAGACTTTTTTACCTCTGAAACGCGGTCGTTGCTGAAAAACCAAAATAAATCATTAGAATAAAGAATTTACCATAAGTTGTGGGCGACATGGCGACAATACGACGAGACATAGGTGCTGGGCACCACTTTATTTTCGACGACACTTTAGTCAGTCACCCCAATGCGGAGATGTTTACCCCCGACTTTTGGCAGCTTCAAGACAAAATAACAGGTCAAGCCAAGGGACGTGGTACAACCATTTTCATTGAGCATGAGGGTCAGCGCTGGGTTTTACGTCATTTCAAACGTGGTGGCTTGGTGGGCAAAGTGCTGAGCGATCAATATCTGTTTATTGGTGTTGAGCGATCTCGCCCGTTTGAAGAGTTCAGGCTGCTCGAATATATGCGAACACAAGGTCTTCTTGTGCCTATTCCGGTTGCGGCGCGTATACACCGCCGAGGCCTGATTTACCGCGGCGATTTAATTACTTTAAGTATTCCAAATAGCAAAGATTTACACCACGCACTGTGCGATAAACCACTGGATAAAGATGAGTGGTATGAGGTTGGCCGAGCGCTGGCAGCTATGCACAATTGTCAGGTGTACCATCATGATGCCAACGTTCGAAACATCATGATTGATAGCGATAAGCAAATATGGCTTATCGATTTCGATCGCTGCGAGCAGCGTCAAGGTAACAGCTGGAAACAGGGTAATTTAGACCGGCTGCTGCGCTCTTTACATAAAGAGAAAGCGAAGAACCCTGTCTTTCACTGGCAAGAGAGCGACTGGTCAGCGTGTATGAATGGTTACCGCGAGGCAGTGAAGTAATAAAAGCACATGTGGTAAGCGGATTGGTATACGCTAATAATGTGTTACATTAGCCACGTTGAACACATAAACCCTCTACAACGAAAAGATTCGACTTTATGCACACTAGAGCACTTTACCCTGGTACTTTCGACCCGATCACTAACGGTCATGCCGACCTTATTGAACGCGCATCTCAGTTATTTTCTCATGTGATTGTAGCGATTGCTTCTAACCCAAGTAAAAAGCCACTGTTTACGTTAGAAGAGCGCGTAGAAATGATAAAAAAAGTCACTGCTGACTTACCAAATGTCGAGGTAGTGGGGTTTACTGGTTTATTGGCTGATTTTGCTGACGAACAAAATGCCACAATTCTCATTCGTGGTTTACGCGCAGTTTCTGATTTCGAATACGAGTTTCAACTCGCAAATATGAATCGCCGTTTAAATCCCAAACTAGAAAGTGTCTTTCTTACTCCTGCAGAGGAGAATTCATTTATCTCGTCCACCCTAGTAAAAGAAGTCGCTCTTCACCGCGGTGCAGTGAGTGGCTTTTGCCACCCAGTAGTTGAGAAAGCTTTAAAAGACCGGCTGAGCAAGAAAGATTAAGCACCAATAGTAAGTGTATTAGCGTTGGCAGTGAGTACAGAAAAAGGTATTTCGCTGCCCAATAACCTTACTTTCGATGGCTTTGCCACACACTTCACAAGGCTCGCCTTTTCTCCCATACACATTCAAGTGCTGTGCAAAATACCCAGGCTTACCGTCGGTTTGCGCAAAGTCTTTTAATGTTGTGCCGCCTTGTTCAATGGCTTTGGCCAATACTTGCTTAATGGTTGCAGTTAACGACTGATAGCGAGCAGCGCTGATGTTGCCTGCGGCTCTTCGCGGGTCTATACCAGCTAAAAACAGTGCTTCGTTCGCGTAGATGTTTCCTACACCTACCACAATGGCGTTATCCATAATGAAGTTTTTAACGGGGCCTTTTCGATTGCGCGATAGTTTAAATAAGCGCTTATCGTCAAAGTCGTCTGTAAGCGGCTCTGGGCCCAAGTTATCAAGCATGGCTATTTGCATATCAGGAGCCTGAAATAACACTGCACCAAAGCGCCTTGGGTCGTTAAAACGTAAGCACTTACCGGTGTTTAAAACAATGTCTACGTGGTCATGCTTAATAATTGGTGTCGATGCATCGATAACGCGTAATTTACCCGACATACCTAAATGTAAAATTAACGTGCCTTTGGCTGTTTCAATAAGTAGATATTTAGCGCGGCGTTTTACAGCAATAACGCTCTGACCTTCAACGTTCGCTACCTCTTGTGGAATGGGCCAGCGCATTCTTCGCTCACGCACCACCACCTGCGTAATGGTATTGCCAATAAGATGTGGAGAAACGCCCAAACGGCTTACTTCAACTTCTGGTAGTTCAGGCATTTACAGTATCCAAGGTAAAAGATTATCAAGTTCGGTGTTGGTTAATGTGTACCAATTATTTTCAAATTTGATCACAACAGGTGATGTATTCGGATAGATGGCGTAAACATTGCCGTTATTATTGCCTGCGAGCCATACTACGACGATGTAAGGCTGTACGTTGGTAATCGCTTCGGGTACGTCAGTGGCCGGCTCAAGCCTTGCCCGTTGCCAATGGGAAAACTGAACATCCGGCTTGATGGCGAGGACTGTATTTTGACCTGACTGGCGCCACTGCTGCCCAACTCGCTCTAAGCTATGACCATCGTGCTCTATTTTTAACACATAAGCGTCTTCAGGTAGCAGGCTGCGAGATTGAACAACGTCCTTCGTAGGTACAAGACTGTCTAAGTTGAACAATGCAATCATGATAAGCATGGCAATAATGACCACGTTATTCATTGCTCGCTGAGAAATTCTAGCCACCTGACTTTCCGTTAAATATGAGTCCTGAAATTAGGAATATAGTAATACCTAGCCAATATATAAGCTAATTCAATTCAAAGAAAACCTAGGACCTGCTGGAAAAAAGTAAGTGGGAGAAAGCAGTGATCGCAAGACAAACTCAAGGGATCGTGGACAGTCGAATATGGGATCCGGTGGGATCGTGACGTGATGAAGTAGAAATATCTTCTTCAAAAAGCAAAAAACCCAGCAAGGGCTGGGTTTTCGTGGAGACAAAAGCAAGCTAATTACTTGATTTTGGCCTCTTTGAACATAACGTGCTTACGCACAACGGGATCATACTTTTTGATCTCCATTTTGCCAGGCATGTTACGCTTGTTTTTATCAGTAGTGTAGAAGAAACCTGTACCTGCTGAAGAAACTAGTTTAATTTTATCACGCATTGTCGGCTTCCTTAGATTTTCTCACCACGGGTACGGATGTCAGTTAGTACTGAATCAATACCTTTCTTGTCGATGATACGCATGCCTTTTGCAGACAAACGTAGTTTTACAAAACGGTTTTCGCTCTCAACCCAAAAACGGTGTGTTTGAAGGTTTGGCAAAAAGCGACGACGAGTCGCATTTCTTGCGTGTGAACGGTTATTACCAACCGTTGGACGCTTACCTGTTACTTGGCATACTCTTGACATTGTATTTGTCTCCAGAACAACGATAACTGTCGCGTCAGTTAATCCCAAGCGCTCAAACAGTGGTTGGGTCAAATGACGTATTACTATAAATTAGAGGGCGCATTTTATACAGCAAAGGCAGGATCATTTCAATAAGAAAGTACAAAAAGGTTACTTTTTGGCTTTTTTTTGCTCGAAAAACTACCAGCTCTCATTTTTCACGGCCCGTATTGTACTTTTCCCTAAGCGGTTAGGCTATGAATAAATACGCAATCTACGCTTTAATTTTATATTCGCATTGCAGCATCTAAGATATCCGCACGAGAATAAACGCCACGCGAACGCGGCGTATTTCTATTTAATCAAAAAATGGTGACCTTATTTCAGTCATGTCAATCAAACGAGTGGGTCGACGCAGCATTTGACCGCCATCACGAGAAATCGGCACCCATGGGAATAATCCGCGACCTTTGGTAGGTTCTAACAAGAACAGATCTGTAGGTATGGAAATGTAGAAGCCTTTGGTGAAGCTTCCCTCGCCGTATTCTTCTGACGATACATCAGTGAATGCCGCATATGCACCAACAATGATACCGCTATCGAAACGCTTCGCATAATCGATATTCACGCCTTTATCTTTGGCTAAGAATTGCCCAGCACTTACGGTAATTTGCGTGTCGTCTAAGAATTCTGGCTGCCAATAGACACTAGCGTGTCCAGTGACCGCAGTGTAGTCTTCCAAACCTGTTTGACTGTAAGGATCGCGCTGTTTTACGTAAGCGATATCAAGTCCGTAAGCTAGATTACTATCAACGGGACGATACAGTATTTCACCGCCTACACCAGCAAACATGGTTTCTAGATAACCCGCGTACGCTTGAGCATAGAGGTCTTCTGCAATGGTGTCTTTGTAATGTAAGAATGTTGTATCTAGCCATACATCGTTTGCTGACACATATTCACGAACTCGAGTACGCACGCGAGGTAGCGACACTTCTTCGTTATCTACCAAGTAGTTAAACTTGTCGAAGTTATCTAGAAGCGTAACCCTGGCACTGCTCATGATTGCAAAGTTTTCGTTAAAAGCATAACCGCCGTTTAGCAATAATCCGGTTTGATACAGATAGAAATCTTCTGGGTTACCGAATGATTGGGTAAAGAAGAAATCTGCGCTGTAGTAGAAGCCAGATGTATTGGCAGGATCATAGGCGTCGAGCACTTCTTTTGAGGGTGATGTTCTGACGTAGGTTTCAGTGATATCTGCGTCAACAGATTCGTAACGCGCTGCAGCAATAAAGGCCTCGGCATCCACCTGCGTGTCTACTAAAGGAAGACCTGCGCGATTGTCTACTACATGATAGGTTTTTACGGAATCTGGAAGCTCTGAGGCCGCCACGCGACCAATTCGCTCAATGGCTTCATCCTGGTCACGATAGGCAACCTGTGTACCGTAAAACGTAGCGCTGTCTTCTTTAATTTCAGCATCAGACAGTACAAAGCCCCCCGACCGGTAAAGGTCATTGTAAAGACGGGATTTATCAACATCTTTCACGTCTTGTGGCACCTTTCTACCCATCAGGTTCTTAGGTGGTTCATCGAACTTTATTTGCGAAGCCGTATTCATATTAAAGCGATACGTAACGCCGAAGCCAACAGTATTACCTCGTTGATAGTTCAACGTGAAATCGAAGTCTTTATAACGATACACTGCACCAACATTCCAGCGAGAATCTTGCTCTAGCTGTCCAGCTCTGTCACGAGAATAGTCATTCCCTTCGAACTCAAGCTTTAGCGTTAGCGGCTCCCATGGTGTTTGGTATTCCACACCACCGAAAAATGCGGTTGTTCCTTTAAAAAACTGGTCGTAGTCTACCTTACCACCGCGGCCAGAGAAGCCCCCTGGGCGTTCACAGAAGCTGTCTTTAAGCTCGCAAAACGGGTTGCTGATGTCATCGGCTGTACCAAGATATCCCCAGCCTAAGCCAAGGTGAAAGTCGAATGGACCGATAGACTTACTGGCGTTGACGTATTCACTTTCAAAAAAGCCTGTTCCACCAAAGTCTCTGAAGCCGACACTGATATCTGGCAGATAGTAGCTTTCTTTCCACAACCTGAATTTAACGTCTAAGCCTTTATCTTTCAGCGTTTGATCACCACTGAATGATTCAACTTGACTGTAAAGTCTTGTGCGCACGTCAGTATACCGGGCAGTTGCTTCCATCCAATCATAAAGCTGAATGTTAACTGACCAGAAGCGATATTCGCCGTTGTCGGTATAGTTAATGGCCATTCCACCTTCGTCTCGCATACGAGCCGTTGGTGTTTGAATAAGACCATTTCCGCCCTGCACCATCTGCGAAGGAGTAACGCGAACTTGAGTATCAGCAAAAGCGGTAGAAGAAAGCGCGCTGCCAATTACAAGCGCGAGTGTTTTTTTCTTAGAAAGTAGTGGCGCACTCATTGAGGTAAAACCCTATGTACTGCTAAAGCGGCTACGCGCTCATTTAATTGCTTAAGTTTATTGCTAAAGAGTTCTGATGAGATAGGAACATAGACTTGGCTGCCCGGCATAAGCTGCCCAAAATCTAAATTCCAATAAGCAATACCCTTTTCTTCAATATTTCCCATTGGATCAATTACGTAGACATGACTTCTGTCGGCATCAACCGCTTTTTTCACCGTGTGAACAGCCGTATAAACCGACGTATCGCTTTGATGCTTGTACGCACCAGGCTTTACAACAGCGCCAGAGAAATGCACAACGTCAGGTCTTCCATTTAGTCGAATCCAGTATTTACCTGGCTGAAACATAGGGTTGTCTTCAAAAAACAACCTTGCTCGATTGTAGGAAATTGGCATGTCTATGCGTGTAGACACCGTCCATGAGCTTACTTGATCATAGAGATTTTGAAGGGCTTTATGTGTTTCAGAATCGGCATCAAATTGATTGAGCAGTCCGCTAATTTGAGATAGCGCTATCTCTTTCTCTTCTTCAGCTTTAGGATTAGCTAAATCAAAGGCTGAAGCTGAAGGCCAGTACCAATCACCATTATCAGCAACAATGGACAGTACGCTTGATAGTCGTATCGGCCTGTCGAACTGATAGGTTTGCTTGTTTATCATGACACTAACAAGGTTATCATTTGCATATAACTTGGTAGCTGCAGTAAGGCCTAGGGCAATAAAAAGCGTATAGATATACTTCATTATTGCGTTGCTCCTTGTGTCTTCATCTCACGTACTACTCGGCTTAAATAAACCATATCGTAAACGTCTCCTTCAGGGCTGAACTGCTGCTTTGAGGCCAGAAGTTCCTTCGAGTATTTGTGCAAGAAATACGTGTTTTCCCACGACAACCCTACGTCGATAAATGGCGTGTATTCAGAAAATTCTACGGTTTCGATAACCTTAATTACCGGAACAGAAAAACCTAAATATTCGCGAGTTTCTTCCCCTTCTATTCGCCAAGATGAGTCAACCGGCACACCGCAACCTATGGAAGCAATATCAACTTTGCGTTTCCAATTGAATGGCAGAACATTGTTGGTGGCAAGCGGGTTGTGCTGAAGATTTCCCGTGTAGTATAGGTCGTGATCCAAACCTTCAGTTTTAACGATAATGCCATGGTGCATGGTGAAGATGACTTTATCACCAGATACCCACCGGTACTTTTCACCATCGATATACGCAAGGGCAAGCGAGGCTGCATCTCTTCCGCCCGCTTTAATTTGCATAAGATCAGCTTTACTAGCAGCAATCTCTTCAACGGTATAACTAACTGTTCTATCTTTTAGCGCGAGCTTCAGCGTGTTGTAATACGCTAGTGACGTGGTGGAACATCCGGAAAGAAAAAGGCAAACAACACCCGAAAGGGCAAATAAAGTGTGTAGTTTCATTAAAATGCGCCGACAAAAACTAAAAACAAATGAACTTTGCTATAAAAATAAAAAAAGCCGCTAAAAAAAGCGGCTTTTTCGAATACTCTTAAATTTACTGTACGGTCGGTGCGTAAGTAAATGTAACAGGTACGGTGATGGTTTTTGTTACAGAACCAGAGGTAGTTACAGTAACAGTTTCGGTTGTACCTACGCACACACCATCAACGATTTGGTCGTCACCTTCACAAGTAGGTTGACCTGGAGTAGTGCCGCCATTTCCTGGTGCATCAGCAGAGTTGTTGTTTACAACACCCGCAACGATACCCGCAACAACAACACCAGACGCGATCATACCGCCGCTTACGCCGCCGATGCCAGTAGTACCACTACCACCTTCACCGTCTTGTGCGTTAACGCCTGCAACCATAGTTGCAGCTGCAAATAATGCAATGATTGACTTCTTCATAACAGTCCTTTAATAAAATAACCCACTAAATCCTATGCTAAATCATTTTCAACCATTTGACTAGATTATAATCGACAAATGACTTAGATTTCTTATCTTAACAAGCCTCGCTGTGCGAATGAAACAGTTTCTTTATCACCAACCACAAAATGATCTAAAACTGGCACATCGATCGACGCCATTGCGCTTTTGATCTCTGCGGTTAATCTTATATCCGCATGACTAGGCTCAGCAACGCCTGAAGGATGATTATGAACCAAAATGATCGCGGCTGCATTATCGATCATTACTTGTTTGATCAATTCTCTTGGATAGACCGCTGCACTGTTTATCGTACCGTTAAACATAGTGCGAAAAGCAATAAGCTGATGTTGGCTATCAAGCATTAAAAGCGCGAACTTCTCACGTTCACAGTCTCTTAGCTTTGCCTGTAGATAACGTTTAGTATCATCTACATTATTAAAAACGTCCTGACGCTTCAGCTTTATTTCCAAATTGCGTTTAAATATTTCAAAGCCCGCCTGAAACTGCGCATACTTGCACGGTCCAACTCCCGTTATTTTGGCAAACCGTTCTTTCGTTGCCGTTACCACACCCCGTAAGCAGCCTAGCTCGTTGAGAAGTTCATGTGCCACAGACACAGCGCTTTTTCCTTTCACACCTTTTCCCAGCAAGACAGCGATGAGTTCAGCATCACTTAAGCTTTCAGCCCCATGCTGCAATAATTTTTCTCTTGGCCTTTCATTCTTTGGCCATACTTTTATCGACATTCATCTAGCCCGACTATTCTATAAAAGGTTGTTTATAGATGAATGGTGACAAAGAAACGACTGTATAAAAGGCGGGTTTATCATTGACTTTTGACACCTGTAGGCACTGCTTATCTGCCACAGTTGAAACAAGACCTACTTTCGTTCAGCTATCCGATTTTTTGTCACCATGGTAGGCTAACGCTAATTTCGAGATTTTGTGTTCTTCTATGTCTATTGCTAACAAAAATATTTTGCTAGGTGTTACTGGCGGGATTGCCGCTTATAAAGCACCTGATCTTGTGCGCAAGCTTACTGCGTTAGGCGCAAACGTGCGTGTGGTTCTAACAGACTCTGCCGCAGAATTCGTTAGTTCATTATCACTTCAGGCTGTGTCAGGAAATTCGGTGCATCGCCAGCTGCTTGATCCTGCTGCTGAAGCCGCAATGGGGCATATTGAATTGGCAAAGTGGGCTGATATCCTACTTGTTGCACCCGCAACCGCAAACACCATTGCTAAGCTTGCTCACGGTATGGCAGATGACTTGCTGACTACACTGTACCTTGCAACAACAGCGAAACTCTTTATTGCTCCTGCCATGAATCAACAAATGTGGAAAGCGGTAGCAACAAAGCGCAACATCGATATTTTAAAAGAGCACGGCGTAACCTTTATTGGCCCGGCAAGTGGTGAACAAGCCTGTGGCGATGTGGGTTCAGGTCGAATGGTTGAGCCTGTTGATATTGCCAATGTAATAAATGACGCAGAGAGAGACGCTTTATCCCTTTCTTCGTCGCTAAAGGCGTTATCGGGAAAGAATATTACGATAACAGCGGGACCAACCAGAGAGCCTTTGGACCCTGTACGATATATTTCAAATCACAGCTCAGGAAAGATGGGGTTTGCCATCGCTCAGGCAGCAGCACTCGCGGGGGCAAATGTAACCTTAGTGGCAGGTCCTGTGTCGCTTGAAACGCCCGAACGCTGTGACCGTATTAATGTCACTACCGCAGAGGAAATGCTTAATACTTGTCAAACGCTTAAAGCCTCCACAGATATATTTATTAGTACGGCTGCTGTAGCAGATTACAAGGCCGTGAGCGTTGCCGACAATAAAATTAAGAAAACCGGTGATGAGTTAACACTTACTTTTGTTAAAAACCCTGATATTCTAGCGAACATATCCACCAGCCAAGACAGACCATTTTGTGTGGGCTTTGCGGCCGAAAGCCAAAATGTAGAAGATTATGCGCGCTCGAAGCTAGCCAAAAAGAAGCTAGACATGATTGCGGCTAACGATATTACTGCCGAGGGTCTGGGGTTTAACAGTGATAAAAATGCACTGCACGTAATATGGCAAGATGGTGATAAACGATTACCTGCAACCAGTAAAAGCGAGTTAGCGGGTCAATTACTTGCACTTATTGCAGAGCGCTACACTTTAAACAATAAAAACTAACAGATGCTTATTAAGTGTCGATAATAAAAACGATAAATATAAACGCTTTGGTGTAAGCCAACTTAACATGGAGCCCGAGTTGCTATAACTCGGTAGCGGAGGAAATACTTTCGTATGCCTGCTGTCAAAAAAACAAATCGCAGAGCTCAAATTCTGCAAGCACTTGCTGGAATGTTAGAAACCAGCCCAGGTCAACGTATCACTACTGCTAAATTAGCGGAAAAAGTGGGAGTGTCTGAAGCGGCACTTTACCGTCACTTTCCAAGTAAAGCGCGAATGTTTGAAGGGCTTATCGAGTTTATTGAAGAAACACTTTTCACGCGCATCAATAAGATTGTGAATGAAGAGAAAGACTCGCTTACGCGTTGTCAGCTTATTCTTCATCTTATTTTGGGCTTTGCTGAGAAGAACCCGGGTATTACTCGAATATTAAATGGTGATGCGTTAATGGGTGAACAAGACCGGTTGCGCGCGCGCATAGCAAAGCTTTTCGAGCGTTTAGAAACGCAGCTTAAACAAGTGCTAAGAGAGCGCAAGCTACGGGAAGGTAAAACCCTTTCTGCAGATGAAGCGATTATCGCCAACATGATGATTTGCTACACCGATGGCCGTATTAATGGCTTTATCCGTAGTGGATTTACGCGTAAGCCAACTGAGCAGTTCAATGAACAATGGGCTGCTTTCAAGCAAATGTTTGTTTAGAACCCAACTAAGTTACGACTAAGGGTTACGACTAAGGCGCTTTCAAGCGCCTTTTTTCTTGCTTGTTCCCATCCTATATTGCATTGACACCTTTCAAAATTAATGTGAAAAGTGTGATGAAATCAAATAGCTGCCGAGCTCAGCCCTCAGCGTTCCAACATGCACATAATTCATTATTTCAGTCACTGTCCGTAAGCTACAGGCACAAAAAAAGCAGCATAAAAATGCTGCTTTTTAATGTTTAATTGTCCCGTCCTAAAATACGTTGACATAAAGAGGATTTCTTTATGACAACTTCAAGTAATCAAAGGCCTAAGCGCACACAGCGTGATTACACCTTAGCTTTTAAATTGGGTGTGGTTGAGCGTGTAGAAAAAGGCGAATTCACTTATAAACAGGCACAAGCTCACTTCGGAATACAAGGAAGGTCGACGGTACTGGTTTGGCTCAGAAAGCATGGTAGACTCGACTGGTCGAAACCATTTCAGCATCCACTTATGCCAAGTTCAAAAGAAACACCAGCCGAAAAAATAAAACGCCTCGAGAGAGAATTAGCTGACGAAAAGCTCCGTAATAAAATCCTTAATGGAATGGTAGATATTATGGATAACGAGTATGGAGCGGGTCTCAGAAAAAAGTACTTATCCGGTACGTCTGGCAAGCCAAAAAAAGAAAAGAAATAAATTTGGCGGCAGCATGCCGGGTTGTGGGAGTATCGAGACAGTCGGTTTGCCAGGCTGTTTCTCGCATGGAATGTAGAAGAGCAGAGCTATCGATAATTAAAGATTGGGTACTTTATTGGCGCAAGTATATGCCGCAAATAGGGACGCGCAAGCTCTATACACTTATAAAACCAAAGCTGGTTGAGCATGGGATTAAACTAGGTCGAGATGGCTTTTTTACTTACTTAAGGAGCGAGGGACTACTCGTTAAGCCAAAGAAAAGTTTTACCAAAACTACATTCAGTAAACATTGGATGAAAAAGCATCCAAATTTACTTAAGGAAGAAGGTCTGCATAATGCAGAGCATGTGCTTGTTAGCGATATCACCTATCTCGAATCCGACCAAGGTGTACACTATCTATCGTTAGTAACAGACTCTAGCACGCGTAAAATTGTAGGGCACCACTTGAGCTTGGACATGAGGGCTGAAAATGTAGTCAAAGCACTGAAGATGGCCGTCAGAGATAAACGATATGCAGGTAACAGTGTTCACCACTCAGACAGAGGGCTACAATACTGTTCAGCTATCTACCAGAATGAGTTGAATGCGAATGGGATCCAGCCGTCAATGACAGATGGTTACGACTGTTATCAAAATGCATTAGCAGAACGAATAAACGGTATACTTAAGCAAGAGTTCTTACTCTACCGATGTAAAACAATCGAAGAGTTGAAAATACTCGTTACCGAATCAATCAATATTTACAATGAAATGAGACCGCACTTAGCATTAGATATGGAAACGCCTAACGCAGTGCATAATAGAAAAGGCCAGCTTCGAGAGCTGGCCTAATAACTGTCAACCTATATTAGGACGACACAA